>JALYYM010000035.1 GCA_030946565.1 Bacteroidota bacterium
ACATCAACATTAAGTGTTGATTTTGCAATTTTGAAAAGCCGGCTTCCGGACTTTGATACATGGGGGATCGGCATACTTGCACTTACTGATAAAGCTGGCGGCGGCATTCTTACAAATAATTATATCGGGCTTTCCACATCTTATCATAAAGCGTTAGACGAAAATGGCTTTCAGCAAATTGGCGTTGGCTTTCAGGGCACGTATGGCCAGAAGCGGCTTGATAATAGCAAATTGTATTTTGAAGACCAGCTTACGCCGTTTGGATTTACCGGCGTAACGCAGGATATTTTTAGCACAAATAATTTAAACATTAATTATTTTGATGTGAATGCCGGCCTTATTTATACCGGTTCTACCACTGCCGATAATAATTTTTATGTGGGTGCTTCCATCTATCATATTAACCGCCCAAAAGAAAGTTTCAAAGGTGGTAACTGGAACATTGCGATGCGAACTACAATAAGCGCCGGCGGCTATTTTCCAGTGTCTGACATCCTTACATTGCATACAAGCGGTATCTACCAGGTACAAAATAAATCTTCCGAAGTGTCCATCGGTGGAGCACTTGCGACTCCACTTGATCCTGAGAGCGAAAATCCTTCAAACATATACCTCGGTTCCTGGTATAGGATAAACGATGCCATAATTCCCTATGTGGGCCTTGAATTTGCCGGGCTTCGCATTGGAGCTACGTATGATATAAATACTTCCAGCCTGAAAGCCGGCTCTCAAAGCCGCGGCGGCATGGAGATTTCACTCATCTATATTAAGCAACCATCATCTGGTGGAAAGGGAATTCCATGTCCTAAGTTTTAATCTTTACCTGTTGGTATTCTATCATTTAATGTTTCCGATTTCTTCCATAGAATTACTTATTTATTCTGAACAGGTAGCAAACTTCGCCGAAGTAAGGGTCAGAGAAAAATATTTAAAAACAGTAGCCGGCAAAAAATTTATATTAAAGCAAATGTCTTAGTCCTCGCTTTAGAGGGATAAAATAATAATTCTCTGTAGTTTAAAATTCTTTCACAATCATTTTCTTGTACCGAAGAAAATATTTGGCGGCAAAATTGCCTAAGGTTATCTTTGCCGTCCCTTAGCAAAAAATGCCGCGTTGGTCAAGGGGTTAAGACGCCTCCCTTTCACGGAGGAATCACGGGTTCGAATCCCGTACGTGGTACAAAAATTCTCCTCCCAATTCTTAGAATTGGGTTTTTTAATACCCCCGTTATTCGCTCTCAGAATAATAATTGATATTGCTAATGCACAGTGTTTGGGATTTTTATTGGTATCTTAAAAAATACCCATTTACTAAATCCGGTAAAAGCACAGCCTATGACTTTCTAATTGACGTACTCAAAAATTTATTAAATCATTTCTATGTAAATTTGACCCAAGATTAGCCTATTCCAAATGAAGATAAAATCATTTCTGGCAAAGCCGTATGCCACCTACACATATAAGCAAATACGCAAAAGCATGCTTACAGCTCCTGCAGATCAGGAGAATGTTTTTCAGGCGTTAATGAAAACGGGTTTGAAAACTGAATTCGGCAGAGAGCATTTATTCAGCAATATAAAAACCCATGCAGATTTTGTAAAAAGTGTTCCCATAAGAGAGTACGAAGATTTCAAACCATACATAGAAAAAATAAAAGAAGGAAAACATAATATTTTGTGGAAAGGTGTGCCTATTTATTTTGCGAAGACCAGTGGCACTACCAGCGGTGTAAAGTATATTCCTATCACAAAAGATTCTATTCCTAATCATATAAATACCGCCCGGGATGCGCTGCTGTGTTACATGGCTCAATCAGGTAATACACAATTTGCCAATGGAAAAATGATCTTCCTGAGCGGCTCGCCGGAGCTTGAGAGAGTAGGGGGCATACCAACTGGCAGGCTAAGCGGCATTGTAAATCACCACATACCAAGGTACCTTAGATCCAATCAACTGCCCACTTTTGAGACAAACTGTATTGAAGATTGGGAAACAAAACTTGATAAGATAGTAGAAGAAACTGCAGAGGAAAATATGACATTGATAAGCGGCATACCGCCATGGATGCAAATGTATTTTGATGAGTTGGTAAAAAAGAAAGGTGAAAAAATAAAAGATATTTTTCCTGATTTTAGTGTGATGGTGCAAGGTGGCGTGAACTATGAACCTTATAAAGCAAAGCTGATTGAAACCATAGGAAAGGAAATTGATACAATTGAATTGTATCCTGCAAGCGAAGGTTTTTTTGCTTTTCAGGATAGCCAGAAAGATGAAGGCCTCCTGTTAAATTCTGATAGTGGAATATTTTTTGAATTTGTGCCCTCAGCAGAAATCTTTAATGAAAATCCCACGAGGCTTACGTTGAAAGATGTAAAACTAAATGAGAATTATGTTCTCATCATCAGCAGCAACGCGGGTTTATGGGCATATAATGTTGGGGATACCATCAAGTTTGTTTCCCTTAATCCATATCGTCTACTCGTAACGGGTAGAGTGAAGCATTATATTTCAGCTTTTGGCGAGCATGTAATTGGTGAAGAAGTAGAGGAAGCATTAATGAAGACTGCGAATGCAGAAAATATAAAGATTACCGAGTTTACGGTAGCGCCAAAAATTTCAAGTGATGATAAAAAAAGTTTTCACGAGTGGTTTATTGAATTTGAAAATGTGCCGGAAGAGTTGGAAAGATTTGCAATAAAAATTGACAAGGCTTTGAGGAAAAAAAATATCTATTACGATGATCTGATAAAAGGTAATATACTTGATACATTGAAAATATCACCTGTACAGAAAAATGGATTCATCAACTATATGAAAAGTGTTGGCAAATTGGGTGGCCAAAATAAAGTTCCCAGGTTAAGCAATGATAGAGTAATTGCAGAAGGGCTAAAGCGGTGGGTAAAGATGCCCTCAGCAGAAATAGCAGCAGACTAAAAGTGTCTGGCCATTGCAATGGCCTGACACTTTGCACCATAAGCCTCTTCTAAACAATAACAAACCCTTAAAAAACGTTTTACCCGATAAATAGTAAAAAAAATTACATTTGCATTCTATTCATTAAATGATAAAAAAGTGAAAGGCCACAATTCTTCCATTTCTTACATTGTTCCCGCAGCCCCAATAGCTGAACAAATAAAGCCTCTGCGCTGTTTCTTCCGACCTGGATACTGATAGGCCGAGCCGTTGACATAGCCACTATCAGTGAAAAAATCCCCCACTCACACCCCATAGTTCATTTTTAAACAAAACGCAAAGTGGAACAATCAAAAATAATTGTTCGTGTTGCTGATTCCAACGATTTCAAATTTGCTCAAACCATCACCGATGAGATGGCTGCTTCTGCGCAGGCAAGAGGTACCGGAATTGCAAAACGTTCTACAGAATATATTCAACAAAAAATGCAGGAAGGCAAAGCAGTAATTGCCGTAACTGAAGATAATACATGGGTTGGCTTTTGCTACATCGAAGCCTGGGGTAAAGAGGGTTTCGTGGCAAACAGCGGCCTTGTTGTGTCCCCGGCCTTCAGAAAAACCGGTATAGCAAAAAGTATTAAAAGAAGAATTTTCGATCTTTCCCGCGAAAAATATCCCAAGGCAAAAATATTTGGCCTCACCACGGGACTCGCTGTTATGAAAATCAATAGTGACCTGGGTTACGAGCCGGTTACATATAGTGAACTCACTGATGATGAAAATTTTTGGGCTGGTTGTAAGAGTTGTGTCAACTACGATATTCTTATGAGCAAAGAAAGAAAAAATTGTATGTGTACCGCTATGTTGTATGATCCCGCAGACCATTACGAGCCCGAGGAAACAGCCGCTGAATTTGAAAAGAAATC
>JALYYM010000048.1 GCA_030946565.1 Bacteroidota bacterium
ACGGTTTGAAACCTGTTTAATATTTCATTGTACTTCTTTTTATTATACCCATATTGTATGTACAAGGAATGCGGAGAAAGCACTTGCTTGATCGTAGTGACAATTCTATTGCGGGTTTCTTCATCAATTATTGAAAAAGGTAAAGAAGAGATAACGCAATCCGCCTTTTTCAAACCCGTGATAGTATAAAGATGTTTGTCCAGGTTTTCTGCAGAGTCATTAATTATATGAATGTTAGAGGCCGTAAATTTTTGCTTTAGCATTTTGCAAAACATGTCATTCACTTCAAAAACAATTAAAGTAGTTGAAGGCTTAATTTTTTGGGCAAGTAACTCAGTGATGCATCCTGAACCGGCACCCAGCTCTATTATTACCTGTGCATCAGAAAAATTTACTGTTTTAAGCATTCTTTTTACAAGCGTGCCTGAGCTAAAAGCAACTGCTCCCGTTACTTTTATTTGCTTTAATAGTTGAAACCAAAGAAAAAGGTTCTTCATAGTTAGCTTTTTATTTCCTATTTAAAATATCGTCTATCTGTAAACGCAAATATGCTTTAATATTTTTTTATTGAATTGAATATTTTGATTCCCTGAAATTCCACGCGATGCCTTTAAAAAAAGATTTTAAATGATCAAATTTTTTGTCAGCAACAAATTTTATCGCAGCCTTCGGCGTTGAAAAAAGTAAAAAGAAAGAAATGAAGCAGGCAAATTGTAAAGATGTGGTATTTCTCCTCATATAAAGTATCCTGTTTCTTGTATGATAATATGTCTTGAGACTGCTCTTTTTACCCATCGCCATTGACTCTTTATGGAAAATTAATCCTTTGGGTTCATAGAGAATTTTATAACCGGCTTTTAAAACACGGGCGCTCAGATCCATTTCATCATAATAAATGAAGAATTTTTCTGGAAACATTCCAACCTTATCTATTACTTCTTTTTTTAGCATCATAGCGCATCCATGTGCTGAAAATGTAAAGCTACTTGTATCGTGCTGGCCTTCATCTACCTCGCAGTTACCAACAGAAGTATTACGGCCTGTGAGATTGTTGATAGGGTTGAAGCCGGCATACTGAATAACCTCCGGATTATAAAAATACCTGATCTTAGGGCAAGTTATCCCGAGAGAAGTGTCAGTAAAAAATGGATTGATTAAGGCTTCAATCAGGCCTGGTGTTACTTCAGTATCGTTATTTACTATGAACAGGAAATCGCCTTTAGCCTTGCGTATTCCCCAGTTATTCCCTGGTCCCCATCCGAGGTTTTTGTCGCTCCTGATAACCCGGGTATTTGGATAATTTTGTGAGTTGATTCTTTCCGTGGGATCTACATCTGAATTCATGTCGCATACGAGTATTTCATAATTCTTCCACGTAAGCTGTTTTGTGCTTTCGAGAAATTCACATGTTACATCAGTATTATTCCAGTTGAGTGTCACAATCGAAACGAGAGGACACTCTTTGTTGTGCATATCTTGGTGCATTGGTAAGAGTTGAGAAGTGAAGATACTACACATTTGTTCTTTGAAACAAAGCGGTCGGTGTGCTCATTAAGATTTTGAAATCTGAGGCAAAGCTATGATTACGGGCATAATCAATATCAAGGCTCAGCCTTTCTTCTGCACTCATATCTTCTCTTCCTCTTTTGGTAACTTGCCAAAGGCCTGTAATACCGGCGGGGGCAAGAAATCTTTCAGCACCTTCATTTGTTGTAAGAGCGGACGCTTCATAAAGAGGTAAAGGCCGGTTTCCCACTATTGACATCTCACCTTTTAAAACATTAATAAGCTGCGGAAGCTCATCAAGGCTTGTGTTTCTTAAAAATGCGCCTACTTTGGTTATACGTGGATCATCTTTAATTTTGAAAAATGTTGTCGCATTTGTGCCATTTCCGTATAAATTCAAGGCGGCAAGTTCCCCAACTTTACTTTCCGCATCGGCAACCATTGTTCTGAATTTAAAAAAATTGAAAACTTTGAAACCTCTGCCCGCCCTTTTAGATGTATATATTGCCGGTCCCTTAGATTCTAGTTTTATTGCAATAAAAACGAGTATAAGTATGGGCGAGAAGATTAATAGCAATGAAGCGGCTATAAGAATATCAAAACCTCTTTTTAGAAAACTTATATTATTTATTTCCGATGGCGCGGCTATTGAAGTTCTCTCAAATTCTCTTTTTGTTGAATGAGATTTTACTTTTTTAAGAAATGACGCTTTTTTATATAGCTCATTACAATAATCACCAATGTTCACAATATCATCTGCCAAACCGATAAATTTCAATTGGCCCAAATATTTTTTAGCTAGTGCTGTTTCATTATAAATAACGGGAATAACAGAACTCCATAAATTAGAATTTAAAAACTCGCCAAATTTTGAAAGCTGCTCCTGGTTAAAGGGAAGATCAATAATAATTACATCAGGTAAACTCTGACCTGATGAATGCAAAAAAAGCAATTGTTCTTTGGCTAAAAAGAGACTCGCGGCATTGTAGCTTTTGTCAAAAAATGAAAGGCATTTGTCTGTCTTGTTAGCGGACTTTCCGATGTACAAAAATGTTTTTTCTGCTGTCCGTAAATGTGGTGCTTCTTGCTGAGCTGTAAACTTGACAAGATTGGGTTGATTTGAAAATGTAGTTCCAGTAATCATTTGTGGGTGTTTAGAAGTAAAAAATAATTATTGGAAGTTCATGGTATTGAGGATTAATGTTCAATGTCTTAGTTAAGATTAAATACTTTTCTTTTCTTATGTAAAATTTGTGATTGTTTATCTGTAAGCATTGTTTGGTCAATTTTTTCAGCAAGCTCTATAGGATTAAAAGGCTTTGTAAAAAATGCATGAACATTACTATCTAAACAAATAGATTTCAATTCATCATATTTACTATTTGACAAAACAACTATAGGAATATTTCGCAACAGGCTGCTTGAACCTAGATGGTAGAGCAATTCTGCGTTTTCATCCTCAGCGTTTTCAATACTGATAATTATAATATCGATTTCTATTCCCGAGTTTATACGCTCCATTGCCAAAAGATTATCGCCAACCGATAGCACTGAATACTTGCTTTTTAGCAATGTTTCAATTAAAAAACAAATGGATTTATTCCCTTCTATGCACAAAACATTTTTCTTCATAACTCTGGACGATTTTTACAACCTAACTATAAAAGCACTGATTTTTCTATAGATTATAAACGTGGTGCAGGCCTTATCATAAGAATAATGGTGTAAAATTGCCGGTTAAGAACATAGAAGATAAAGGAACCAACAAATAACCCGACGGGGGAGAGGTTATTAAAAAGAGAAGGTTACATCAGAGGAATGAAGACTTGAAAATTCTCGTAAAATCAATCACAACATAAATGTAATATTGATTTCTTGGAATTGCAAATGTAATTACTTTTAAATGAGGATACTAATATGTGAATAACATTTTTTCGCAGGAAATAAATTATTTTTCTTTATTAAGCTTTTCTTCGCGCTTTATCCCACAACACTGTTTATTTCTTATTGATATATTTTAAAACGCCTGCATATAAAGCGAAATTCATAAAAAGAAACTAATAAGGAACATAAAATATTTTTATCTTGACATTTTTCTGTGCGAATATCCAACCTGTGGGAAATATTGAAACGATAATTTCCCATATTTAAAAATATTAAGCAGGTCTTTTAAAAGATAGATCGATTGAAACCCACCAGCGCTTATTCTTATTTTTCTTTTTTGTTCTTCTTTAATCGTAATTGATGGAGTCTCCATCGCATAGGCCTTAGGCTCGTACATTACTCTATTACCTTTCCTGCATATATTCATTGATATCATAAAATCGTCAAGCAATATACCAGTATCAACCGGCTCATATAAACCCGTGCGCATCGAAAATAATTCTCCGGCAGCACCAATAACTGTGTAGAACCTGGCATCCAGCTTTTTTAATAAAGATTCATATTTCCAATATCATTGGTCGAATCTGTAGAACCATCGGTAACAAAGTAAATATGTAGCTTGTCCTTTGGATAATCAAGTTCAAGCGTATTAGCAATTTTTTTTCTTATAATTACATCTTCATTAAACGCAGCAATAACCAGGCTTACCTCTGGTAAAAAATTAGGGTCAAACACCTTATACCGTTGTTTAAAGAAAATATTTTCTAAAAAAATCAATGCCCAAACTAATATTCCATATAAAACGTAACTATAAGCTACTATGAAGAGAGAAATCCAAAAAACTATTTTTATAATATACATTGCCCGACAGCTACATTAAACATGAAAAATTTTAATAGAAAAATAAAAGTGATTAATGTTGTAAGAAAAGTTTTTTTACTTCTTTTGATTATTTTTCCCCACTAATTTGTAATAACAAAACAAAAGTCTAGTTTTACATCTTATTCAAATTCCTGGGGCTGTTTATCCTAAATGTCCTATTTGAATTTCCAAACAAATTTTCCAATTTTTCCGGCTTATTTTTTTGATGTACTCAAACAAACTTTTTGGTTTGAGAGTGTATTTTTTAAATAAATCAAATTCGTTTCACCCCTCTTAATTTCGTTCCATGAGAAAAGTAATTTACTCTTCACTTTTAATTTGGTTTTCATTTTCAGCATTTCAACTTTCTGCACAGCCGGGAATATTAGATCCTTCAGATCCCGACATTATTTTTACTTCAGGCAATCAGCCTCCTGCACCTACGTATGCTCTCATGAGTAAATGGGGACACAGTGCCAGGCTAAACTGGAATCCATATTCTTATGGGTATAGATCTTATTATTTTAAAGGGATGGCTTTTAGATTGAAATTCCCTAAATCCTACCAGCATAATGTTGCTGACGGAAAAACTTACCCCATGCTTTTATTTATGCATGGCCTTGGTGAATACGGACCAATTTATGATAATGAGCTTCAGCTTTTACACGGAGGGCAACTTCACGCACAGGCAGTTAACACTGGCTCTTTTGATGGGTTTCTCTTATATCCGCAAAGTAATAGTGGGTATTTACAGGCCTATTTTCCTGCAATGTTAGATTTAATGGACTCACTGGCAAAATATGTAAAGCTTGATATAGATAGAGTTACTTTAAGCGGCCTATCTTCAGGTGGGCAAGCCTCATGGGATTTCTTGCAATCAAATTCAGATAGGTGGGCTTCTCTCATGCCCATAAGTGCCGCCCGGGAGAATGATATACCTTTTATACCAAGTTATATTACAGTTCCTGTTTGGCTTTCTAACGGTGGACTCGATAATGATCCATCACCCGGAACTGCTACGGATGTCGTAAATACTTACAAAAATCTCGGAGGAAATATTACACAGTCATTTTATCCTTTAGGTGCGCATGGCATCTGGACGAATTTTTGGGCAGAACCTGGCTATTTTCCGGCACTTTCTGCTGCGCATAAAGCAAACCCGTTGGTCTACTTTCAGCACAACCAATTTTGTCCTCTGGAAAACATAGATGCCAAGATGCAGGTACAACCTGGGTTTTATGCTTATCAATGGGATAAAGATGGTGTGGTAATTGCCGGCGCTACAACCAATACTTACGACGCAACTGTATTTGGTACTTATCGCGCCAGGTTTATGAGAACAGCAACTTCTCCATGGTCAGCTTGGTCTCCATCGCCGGTAGTTGTCTCTCAAAAGCAGCCAACTATTACACCTCCTATCCAAATAAATGGATTATATAGTAATGTCTTGCCGGCGCCGGATGGTTCTGCAACAGTTCCTCTGTTTGTTCCTAATATCTACGCAACGTATGATTGGAGAAGAATTAGTGATAGTAGCCTGGTAAGTTCTACAAATAATTATACAGCACCGGTCGGTCAATATAAGGTTCAGGTTACAGAGCAGTTTGGTTGTAGTAGCAGTTATTCTGCACCCTTTTCTGTAATTGCGGCTGCCGGTGTGAACGTACCTGATAAAGCTACTGAAGTTTCGGCAATTGCTTTATCTAATACTACCATTCAGTTGTATTGGAACAATAATCCAAATCCCCTATATAATGAAACTGCATTTGAAGTTTACAGAAGTAAAACACCCGGCACTAATTATATTCTTGTAAGTAAACTGCCTGCGGATACGCTTCAATTTTTTGATTTGAATTTACTACCAAATACTACATATTATTATATAGTAAGAGCAGTGAACAACAACGGTGCTGCTCCTCTTAGTAATGAAGCATCTACAACCACAAAATCTGATACACAGATTCCTACAGCGCCTACTTATCTTTCGGTGACCGGAGTTACCCGTCATTCTATTTCTTTATTGTGGAACGCAGCTACCGATGATGTTGGTATAAGCAAATACGACATTTATGTTAATGGTCAAAAAGCATTTACAACGGATGTCACCGATTTCACAGTAAATAATCTTGATTCCTTTCAAACGTATTCCTTTTATGTGCGGGCAAGAGATTTCTCTGGTAACGTATCGGTACCAAGCAACCAGGTAAGTGCATTCACAAAGCTTGTGGGGGTTAATTATAAATATTATGAAGGCAACTGGAGTGTTCTTCCGGATTTCAACGCTCTTACTCCAATAAAAAGAGGTTATTCTAACAATGTGGACATTTCTGTAAGAAACCAGGATACCTATTATGGTATACTCTGGGAAGGGGTTATAAGAATACCTGTTACGGGAACTTATCGGTTTGAAACAGGATCGGATGATGGAAGTAAACTTTACATTGGTAATTATTCGGCTACAGCAACTCCGTTGGTAAGTAATGATGGAGTTCATGGTGTGGTAGTTGCGGGCGGAAACATTACACTTACTGCAGGATTATATCCAATAGCAGTTACTTATTTCAACCAGACTGGAGGCCAGGCGATGAATGTATATTGGACCTGCGCTGCCGCAGGATTTCCCAGCCGCACTAATATTCCAGACGCATATTTTGGCGATACAGTTACTTCTCCTTCATCAGTACCTGCAATGTCGTCAAACTTACTTGCCGTACCCTTGAGTTACAATAAAGTTCATTTAAGCTGGAGCGATAATAG
>JALYYM010000053.1 GCA_030946565.1 Bacteroidota bacterium
CCATAGGTAATGCTTCTTGATAAATTGATGCTGGAGGCTTCTTCAAAATATCTTGTCGGGCATGTGATCTCTGCAATCTCGTATCCAAAATAAATAATCTGTGACAGCATCTCGTTATCGAAAACAAAATCTTCTGAATTGATTTCGTAATTGATCCGCTCAAGCACTTCTCTTGAAAATGCACGATAACCTGTGTGATATTCTGCAACTTTTTGGTTCAGCATCACATTCTCAAAAAAAGTCAGCGCCCGGTTAGCAATGTATTTGTATAAAGGCATGCCGCCATGCAGAGCGCCTTTGCCTAATGTGCGGGAGCCCAGTACAACGTGGTATACATTGTTGGCGATAAGATAAGCCATTGACGGAATAAGTTTCGGCGTATACTGATAGTCGGGGTGAAGCATGATCACGATATCACCGCCAATCTCCAATGCTTTATTATAACATGTTTTTTGATTGCCACCATAGCCACGGTTTTCATCATGTTTAATGATGTGCTTAATGCCAAGTTCATGGCCTACTTCAATTGTTTTATCGCTGCTGTTGTCATCAACCAATATTACTTCGTCTACGATGTCGAAAGGGATTTCATCATAAGTTTTCTTAATCGTTAGCGCGGCGTTATAAGCCGGAAGCACTATCACTATTTTTTTGTTATCAATCATGCCATGTTCTTTGTTGCATTTTTTGGAAGATCCCCAAAATACAAGGGTGCGCAAAATTACTTTATTGAGGCGATAGCTGAAAAAATACAAGTGGGGCAAATGTTTACTAACAGGCAAAAAGAAATTTTTATTCTCCATAGATAATATTGCGGAATAGCTATGTCAAAACTTGCGGCTGTTTACTAATTAGACTTTATCTTCGCTCAAAAGCGCTTTATATGAATTTACATGAATACCAGGCCAAAGAATTACTGAAAAAATACAACGTTCCCATACAGGAAGGAATAGCATGCAATACAGTAGCAGAAGCTGAGGAAGCGTATCGCTATATTAATAGCCAGTATGGAAGCAAGTTTGCGGTAATCAAAGCTCAAATACATGCAGGCGGCAGGGGCAAGGGAACTATTATTGGCACTGATCAACGCGGCGTAGCTGTTGCTAAAAATGCTGAAGATGTAAAAAAAATTGCGGGTACGCTTTTAGGTGGTACGTTAGTAACTGTTCAAACAGGCGAAGCCGGTAAACAGGTAAATAAAATATTGGTAGCACAGGATGTATATTATGATGGACCGGAAAAAGTAAAAGAAATTTACCTGTCGATTTTATTAGATAGGTCTAAGGGGAAAAATGTAATCATGTATAGTACTGAAGGCGGTGTAAATATTGAAGATGTTGCGCACGACACGCCGGAAAAAATCTTTAAAGAATGGGTTCATCCCGGCGGAGGCTTACCAGCTTTTCAGGCAAGAAAAATAGGATATAATCTTGGGCTAAAAGGCGATGCCTTTAAGAATTGCGTAAAGTTTGTAACCAATTTATACAATGCCTATGTGGGACTTGATTGCAGCATGCTCGAGATAAATCCATTGTTTAAAACAAGCGATAATAAAATAATTGCTGTTGATTGTAAAATGAATATTGATGACAATGCACTCATGCGTCATCCTGATGTAAGCGTGCTACGTGATATTGCTGAAGAAGATCCAACCGAAGTGGAGGCAGCAAAATTCAATCTTAATTTTGTAAAGCTTGATGGGAATGTAGGTTGCATGGTTAACGGGGCGGGCCTTGCGATGGCAACTATGGATATGATTAAACTGAGCGGTGGTGAGCCTGCCAATTTTCTTGATGTAGGTGGTACAGCCAACGCTCAAACTGTAGAGGCAGGATTTAGAATAATTTTAAAAGATCCGAAAGTAAAAGCTATTCTTATAAATATATTTGGCGGCATTGTAAGGTGTGATCGTGTAGCCCAGGGCGTTATAGACGCTTATCAATCTATCGGAACAATCGGGATTCCTATTATCGTGCGGTTGCAGGGTACCAATGCCGAAGTAGCCAAAGACCTTATTGATAAAAGCGGTTTAAAAGTTCAGTCAGCAATTTTGTTGAGCGAAGCCGCAAGCCTGGTGAATAAAGCAGTTGCTTAATTCACTCTTGAATTATTTTGATGCGACATTTTACTGTTGATAAATAAAAATATTTTAAAGTTAAAATAAAAAGAGCCGGCAATTGCCGGCTCTTTTAGGATAGACATAATTAATACACATTATGTTATTTAGGAAGCAAAACTTTGTCCACTACATGAATAACTCCATTGCTTTGATTTACGTCTGCGATAGTAACTTTTGCGGTTCCGCCGTTTTCATCTGTTACCATAATAGATTTACCATTTTGTTTGATCATCAACTTTTCGCCTTGTACGGTCGTTAAAGTTGCTGATCCGTTTCCGTCTTTAATCATTTGCATTAAATCGCTTGAATTTAATCTTCCGGAAACTACATGATAGGTTAGTACTGTTGTAAGCTTGGCTTTGTTTTCTGGCTTAAGTAAAGTTGCCACAGTCCCATTAGGTAAAGCATCGAAAGCTTCGTTGGTTGGAGCGAATACGGTAAACGGGCCTGGTCCTGATAGCGTTTCAACAAGTCCTGCTGCTTTCACAGCCGCTACCAATGTCGTGTGGTCTTTAGAGTTAACTGCATTTTCAACTATATTTTTTGTAGGATACATTTCTGCACCACCAACCATTACAGTTTTATTCATGTTATTCATGTCATCCATCTTTTTCATTTTGTTAGATGAAGTACATGCAGCAAACATTGCTAAAGAGCATATCGCTAATAATTTGATTTGTTTCATTTTTAATTTTTTT
>JALYYM010000057.1 GCA_030946565.1 Bacteroidota bacterium
AGGAAACAACCCGATTGGAATTTAGCGGTACAAATCATCGACGCATAATCGATAGAACTACTGTTTTAAAAGCAGATACAACCGTTGTTTTTACAGATGCTAAAGATGGTTTATATGGAATACGACTGGCACATGCCTTACAAATACCAACGAATAAAGACCAGGAATTTAAAGATGACAAAGGCAATGTGACTGTTGTAAAAGGAGGAACCGATCGCATAGCTAATGGAGATTATATTACCAGCGAAGGAAAGTCGGGCGATGATGCGTGGAGCACAAGAGGCAGATGGTGCAAAGTGTATGGAAAAATGGGAACCGATTCTATAAGCGTTGTTATCATTGACAATCCGAAGAATCCCAACTACCCTACCTTCTGGCATGCCCGCGGTTATGGTTTATTCGCTGCGAATCCACTGGGAGAAAAAATATTTACAAACGGAAAATCTTTTAAAAATCTCTCACTGAAAAAAGGAGAATCGGTAACCTTTCGTTTTAGAATAGTTATTGATGAAGGGAGTGAAAGCATCTCCACTGAAGAGTTGAATAAATTAGCAGATGACTTTGCGAAACAAGAGTAAAACGCATTCCGCTGTTTCCTGTTTAACGCAAATTCGGGATAAGCTTTTCTTTTAACCTTAGTAGAAAACTTTCAAGTTTATTCAACCTTATTACCTTATTCAGCTATTTTGTACGATAAGGTAATAAGGTTTTGCGTTGAATAGACTATGCCGTCTACTAAGGTTTTTTATAATGTTCTAACCAGGTAGAATCCCATTACTGTATTTCAATTTCATATTCATATTTTGTATTCACTTATTCCTATCCAGTACTGACGTTATTTAATAAATGATCGCTTTTACAACCGGCCAATTTCATCCCATACTTTTTTTAAGACGGGTATTCCATTAGCGAGATTATTTTTCCTGGTAAGTAAAATACGTTCGCCGGGATACACTATTTTTTTAAATTCATCAGCAGGAACTGATTGATGATAGTCGTTTAAAATTCTCTCAACGATTTTTGCAATGGTTGAATGGTTTCCAAGTTTTGAAATATCTATAGCAATAAAAACCTGTGACAACCCGTATTCAACTTCCTTCTTACTTATCTCAAATGTCGCTAACCCTCCCGATAAAATAGTTGCCAGCAAATCAAGGAGCAAGGCCAAACCTGCACCCTTCCAATAACCTATCGGTAATGGTCTTTGTGATGAAAGAATTTCGGAAGGATCGTTGGTTAATTTTCCATCTTCATTAAAGCCTCCAAATGCAGAAAGCTTTTCATTATTCATAGCCGATAATTCAAGAGCGCCGTAAGAATATTGCGACATGGCCATATCAAGAACGATAGCTTCATCTTTGTAAGGTAATGCCAGCACCAATGGATTATTGCCGAGTCTTGCATCCTTCGCACCCCATGTTGGCATATTCGCTATTGTGTTCGTCCAGCCAATAAAAACATATCCTTCTTTAGCAGCCTGCCAGCCGTATGTGCCGCCACGCATCCAATGATTGGTATTGCTCAATGCCACGCAACCGATGCCATTTTTTTGCGCCAGCGCGACAACAGATTCTGTAGCATGAATGGCATTTAGTATTCCCGGTCCCAGGTTACCATTCCATTGCTCTATGCCACCAAACTTATGTTGCAAGGACGAGACTGCATCTACGTTTACAAAACCGCCTTGTATGTATTGAATAAATCTTGGGAAACGATTTACACCGTGCGTATAAATTCCGTCTATGCTGCTACTGGTAAAAACTTCGGCACATCGCAAAGCACGATCTTCTGTAAATCCATGCTTCAACAAAATGCTTAAAAAGCATTGCTGCATTTCGATCGCAGAAACTTTAATTGTGTTGGAGTTTTCCTGCACTATCGTTTAAGATTTATTAGAAATGGAAATTATCCTACTACTTCTCCTTCCAAATCATAATCAAAAGCACTGGTAATTTTTACATTGACAAAATCGCCGGGATGCAATTTTTTGGATGAATGTACGATCACTTCATTGTCTACTTCCACGCTGTCAAATTCGGTGCGGCCAAGATAACGGCCGGCTTCTTTTTTATCAATGATAACTTTAAAAGTGCTCCCGATTTTTTCTTCATTTTTCCGGTAAGAAATTTCCTGCTGCACTTCCATGATTTCCTGCGCTCTTTGTTCTTTTATATCTGCACTTACGTCATCAACTAAATCGTGAGCAGTTGTATTTTCTTCATGTGAGTACGTAAAAATTCCTACGCGATCGAATTCAATTTTTCTAAGAAAAGATTTTAATTCTTCCACATCATCCTCCGTTTCGCCAGGAAAGCCTGATATAAGAGTTGTCCTTAAACAAATGCCAGGTATTTTATTTTTTATTTCACTAATGATATCTTCCATTTCTTCCCTTGTTATTTGCCTCTTCATAGATTTCAGCATCCTGTTGCTGGCGTGCTGCAAAGGCATATCAAGATAGTTGCAAATATTTTCACGCTCTTTCATGGCATCAATAATGTCCATAGGAAATTTTGATGGATATGCATAGTGAAGCCTTATCCAATGCAGGCCTTCAATATCTGCGAGCGCATGCAATAATGTTGGTAGTTCTCTTTTCTTGTAAATATCCAATCCATAGTAAGTAAGTTCCTGGGCGATAAGCATAATTTCCTTTACGCCTCTTGCCACCAATTTCTTTGCTTCATCCACAAGCGACTCTATCGTGCGACTAATATGTTTTCCACGCATTAAAGGAATGGCGCAAAATGCGCAGGTACGATTGCAACCTTCGCTTATCTTCAGGTAAGCGTAATGGTTAGGCGTGCCCAATAATCTGTCGCCGAGCAATTCTGCTTTATAATCAACATCAAATTTTTT
>JALYYM010000100.1 GCA_030946565.1 Bacteroidota bacterium
GTAATATTTCTCTTGAAGATGTCCCTGAATTTTGCAAGGAATTGCGCAGCCAATTATCTCCCGGCGATATGGTGTTAATTGGGATGGATCTTAAAAAAAATCCCAAACAAATATTAGCGGCATATAACGACCGCAATGGATTTACCCGCGAGTTTAATCTTAATCTTCTTCGCCGTATCAATAATGAACTTGGTGGAAATTTTAATGTAGAGGCGTTTGATCATTATGCAAGCTATGATCCGCTAAGTGGCGCCTGCAGAAGCTTTCTTGTATCTCTCGCTGACCAGCAAGTAAAAATTGGAGATGAGGAGCCTATATATTTTTACAAAGACGAAACGATCTTTATGGAAATATCTCAAAAATATACGGTGGCGCAGGCAGATGAACTTGCCGTGAAAACAGGCTTTATTCCTGTTGGCCATTTCTTCGATAAAAATAAATGGTTTGTTGATGTGGTTTGGAGATGTGTGTAGGTTGGGAAGGAAGAAGCAAGTAGCAGTGATGAGGTATTAGTGATGAGTGAGGAGGGGAAGAAGCAGGTAGCAGTGATGAGGTATTAGTGATGAGTGAGGAGGTGTGAAGATGTTGCAGATTAAATGAAATGAAAAATAGAACAATATTCAAATTATTCATCATTCTCTTTAATGACTAAGGCACTATGTGTTGAGGTTTTTGGGTAATGTTTTACCACTTTTCCATTTTGCGAAACTACTACAAACGAATATTCTTTTGCGTTTTTTTCCAAAAGACGTTCGATAGCAAGTTTGTCACCCATCAATACTTTTCTCGTATTTCTTACGGTGTCATTTTTAATAATATTACTAATTTAACCGGGAAACAACTCTTGTCTTGCATGAGCTACGTTAATTGCCGTTATCACTTTGCCGGAGTTATCACGATATTGCGGTAATCAATCGCACCATGGTCGCCTTGTAAATAAATTGGCCCCGGAGCCCCTTCATCACTATCCAAAGCGCCCCCGGTAATGCCCGGTATTTCTTGCCTGCAAATTATTAGTTCTCCATTTGCCCTTATCGTTACCATACGGCCCACAAGAGTAATGTCGTATGATTGCCACTCACCAGCCGCTTTCGCAACCATGTGTGTTGGTGCGATAAAACCATACACACCACCGAAAAATACTTTTGAAGGTTCATATCCTTTGCTATCCATTACCTGGACTTCGTAGCGCCCACGCAAATAAACACCGCTGTTGCTTTCCGCAGGATAGCGAAACTCGATGTGCAGTTTAAAATCAGTAAATTTTTTATTGGTGATTAGGTTTGAGCCGGATTGCTTACTACGCATCATGCCATCTTCTACCATCCACTGGTTCTTTCCTTCTGTATGCCATTCATTTAAATTTTTACCATCGAAGAGTTTTATGGGTTTGCCCCAGCTAACGTTCTCATCTCCGCGTAAGCTGGGCGCACGCTTGCCTGTGTACGTGTACGTCTTACCGTTAGGAAAGGTCATATTGCCGGATATTCCGTTATTGTCAAGCGTGCCTTCTACAACCAGGTCGTGGTCTTCAGGCTCCCATTGTGGGGGTATGGAAAAGCTGAATTTACCACCGGCAAAGCTTACTTTAGAAATAGGCCTTGCGCTGCCACCCGTACCTACAAAATGCCCTACAAGCGTTTTCAATCCTGAATGCGTAACCTCCAGCCATGATGGTGCAGATTTACCATCCATATTGATCGTGATATCCCATCTTCCTTCAAGGCTTGTGTCAGGCGGTGATTTTTCGGGGGTGGTTTTTGCAAATGCCGTAAAACAAAATAGGCCTGAAAATAAAATGATCGGTAAACTTTTTAACAACATAGTTTTTTCGTTTAGATTAATAGTGGTTTCTTCTTAATAATTCTTACAAATGTATGCTTCCCGCAAAACATTTTGTTGAATAGAAATAATTATCCGCCTTTACTCTGTAAACGGGGTTTGCGAGGAGCCCGAATAGGTTTTTAAAGATATGGTTAATATGTTTTCGAGGTTAAACAAAATAGCAAATGCACAGAAAATTATAAGGCAATACCATCTCTTCTAAGTCTTTGCAAAATTTTTGAGGCTATTATGGTTTTATCTTCGGCTAAATATATCTTGCTGTAGTTGGATGATTCTATGCGCAGGATGTTTTTTATTTCCAAACTTTCCAAAAGCTCCTGAGCTTCTTCATAAGCTTTTTGAAATTTGCATTTTGGTAAATAGTTGCTGCGGAAATACGGGCGAACTGCGATAAACTTTTGGAAAGTTTTTTTTGAAATTATTAAATTGATGGGGTGTCTGCCAAACTTTCCAAAAGTTCCGGAATGGCAAGCAAATTAGCCTTATTGAAAAAGGCTATTAAATGTCACTATCCATGGCAGAAGCGTAATCCTTGCCCTGCAAGTGAGTGTACAGGCTCATAGCTGACCCCTCAAAGCTGCTTATCCCCCGATTATCTTTAAAAATTCTTCCTTTTTTCTCCGGGAAATTTCTATGATCGTGCCATCCTGCAGCATCACCTGGCCGCCGTTTTTGCGCATATATTTTTTGATGTAGTTTAGGTTGATGAGGTGGGAATTGTGAATGCGAAGAAAATTATAAGGAAATAGCATCTCCTCAAAATCTTTTAGAATTTTTGAGACCATTATCGTTTTATCTTCCGGTAAATATATCTTGCTGTAATTGGATTTTGATTCTATGTGCAGAATGTTTTTTATCGGAACAAATTCTATTCCTTCCGAGGTTGAGATCGCAATTTTATCTTCCTGGCTTTTGTTGTCGCCCAAAGATTTTTTGAGAATATCTATTTTCTCTTTTGTCTGCGTGCCTTTTGATTTGGTGAGACGCTCCACTGCCTGCTGAAGTTCTTCGATGCCGATGGGCTTTACCAAATAATCAAATGCGCTGATGCGAATGGCATCAATGGAATAATGATTGTATGCCGTAGTAAAAATAATATCGAAATCATATTCGCCCAATTCTTCCAGCAATCTGAAGCCGCTCATTCTTGGCATTTCAATATCCAGAAAAACTACCTCCGGTTGGTGTTGCCGTATTAGCAATATTCCTTCCTCCGGCCTCTGCGTTACGGCAACAATATCCACATCAGGGCAAAACTCTTGTAATTTTTTTTCCAGGTTTTGCAGGCTGTTGAGTTCATCATCAATAAGAATTGCTTTAATTTTTTCCATATTAACTGGCTTTAATTTTTACTTCAACTCTTGTGCCGGCGGGTTCTTCATTTGGTGTATAGAGATCGGTAAATTTTATATAACCATTCGTATTTTGGGCCTGGTTAAAAAGCAGGATCCTATCTTCCGTTATTTTGAGGCCGATACTTTTGTGCTGCCTTTTATTCAGCTTATTATATTTTTCCGACTGGCATCGTCCTATGCCGTTATCTTCAATTGTATATTTTATATATTCACCTTCAAGCACGGCGGACACAGTAAGTTTTAGATCTGCTTTGTCACTATGAGCAATGCCGTGTATTATAGCATTTTCAACATAAGGCTGTATCAGAAGCGATGGCACGTTATAGTAGCCATTCATTAATTCTGCCTCTGTATTTTCTTCGTAACAAAACTTGTTATTGAACCTCATTTGTTCCAACTCAACGTACAATTTCAATGCTTCCATATCCAGCCCCACCGTAGTTATCTCGTTGCGGCTGCTGTCGAGTATTTTCCTTACAAGAAGTGCGAATTTGTGAAGATAATCACTTGCCTTTCTCTTCTCATTCTGCATCATAAAATTTTCAATACTATTAAGGCTGTTGAATATAAAATGCGGATTCATCTGAGCCCGCAGGGATTGTATTTGCGACTCAGCAATCTTTTGTTTAAAAATAACTTCAGCTCTTTTTTTCCTGGACTTAAAGGATTTATTTACAAAAAAAGCGATTACAATAGTAAGTATAAGAAGAATCAATACGGCCAGCAACAACGCATTTTTAAAAACAATTTGGCGGGATTGTAATTGCGAAAGTTCGTGCAGATGGCTGTTTTCAATTTCCTTCTTTTTCAGTAACCATTGAGATTCATTGATGATTATATTACGCCGGTTATTTTCAGAAAATAAAGAATCAAAGGCCTTTCGGTAAATACGAAAATAGATGAGCGAAGAATCTTTATCGCCTAATTCATCATAAACGGAAGCCATTTGCTCCGCCGCTTTAGATATTCCCTGGAAGTAACTTGTGCGCCTGGCAATATCTAAGGCACTGTCAAGCATCGTTAGTTTTTGTGTTGCCGGTAACTTTTTCAGATAGGTAGCTTCGGCAAGGTAAACCTGGTATTCGTTGCGCAAATCATTTTCCAATGCGGCTTCCGCCATCGCCTTTTTAAAATAAAACCCAGCCGAATCAATATGTTGATTGATCGCGTGCAATTTTCCAAAGCCCACATAATATTGTGAAAGAATGTAGCTATCATCGGACAGTAACGCGAATGGCAAGCCTTTTAGCAAATTGTCCTGAGCGCTTACATATTGCTCCTGGTCAAGGTCGCACTCCTGCAGCAATTCATAGTTAATGGCGACACCCCGCCAGGCTTTTAATTGTTTATTGATATCTATTGCCTGCCGGGTGTATTGCCGGCATTTGTCAATATCTTTTAGCGTTCTGAAATTATCACCGGCATTATTAAGCGACACGGCTTTCAATCTTAATGCGCCACAGGCTTCGGCATAATCTATCGCTTTAAAAAAAGCCACGTTGCTTGCATCAAAATTTCCGGAACTGTAATGTAAGAGCCCCAAATTAATTTGTGCCAGGGATTTGCCAAAAGTAAAATTCATGCTATCGCTTAGCACAGAAACCTTTTCATAATATTGAAAAGATTGTTTTACATCTTTCTCGCTCAGGCGATAGCTTATTCTGTGTAATGTTTGAATGTATTGAGAATCGATTTTAGGATGCTCTTTTATCCAGTTCTTTAGGCTATCAATAAATTTACCTTGTGCAAATGAATTGCTCATAAAAAAGGCTAACACACAGATAAATGTAATTTGTTTCTTCATAAACAAACGAATAAATAGCGAACTTTTATGCGCCGGAAATGCTTTTTAAAACTAAGGGATAATGAAAATTATTTTACCAATATACGCCGTTATAGCCTATATAGAAACGCATGCATATTGGTATTTAGTAGATGGAAGAGCGTGTAAGATAAATGGATAGAAATGGTTATAATTCTAATTTCATAATGTAATCATTCATGTAGTAACCATGCCCTATATCAATATCTGTTTCCTTCATAACTTTAAAGCCAAACTTTTCGTAAAAGCTTTTCGCTTTGTTATGGCGATTCACATTCAATTCCAGGGAGGTTGCACCGGTGGCGCGGATAGAATTTATTATCTGGTTTAAAATAAACTTACCTGTACCGCTTCCCTGTTGCTGTGGCAATACATAAATTTTATGTAAACGATAAGCACTGCTATTTTCGTTTGCTGAATAGGACGCAAATCCAACAGCTTTATCATCTTCATAAACAAGAATAGATATATGCTTTAAAATTGCAAACTGGTGCTGTAATGATGGGAGGGAATAAATTTTATCAAGCATGTAGGCCAACTGATCTGGAGTGAGAATATCGCGGTATGTTGAAGGCCATATTTCTTGTGCTAGTTTTTGAATTAGAGGAAGGTCTTTGAAGCCCGCTTTTTTTATTGAAAGCATGATTATTGTATTGTTATTTTCAGATCAGGCGCAAAAAATTTTCTTCCTGCTTTATCCTTCACAACAATATCAAAAAAATATAGTTCCTCATCCTTTTGAAAACCATTTTGGATATTATCAATCCATATTTTTGGAAGCGGGCTTTTTTCAAATAATTCAGAAATGGTTGTGAATGCTGCCTGCTTGCGGCCTGTTTCCTCATCCTCAATTATACCTTTTCTTTTGTAAAACAAATGATAAGAATCAATGGGATAAATATTTGTTTTTGCGTCTGTAATTTTTAAGGGCAGTGTTATTAGCTGGTTCGCTTCATCACTGGTAACTGATGCGCCATTCGTGTTTACTCCAAGATATGTATTTACAACAGGCGGCTTAAATTTCTCAATTTTTGTGATGACAGGCTTCTTCGTTGTGCTTTGTGCATTAGCTAATAAGAAAGCCGGCATAAAAAGTAAAACCGTCAGTGTTTGTTTGAAGTAAGTTTTCATAGGCTAGCTTAAAAAATGTGATTTCGTCATCGTCATAAATTAAGTAATGATTGAAAGGCTTTGCTCAATAATGTTGATCTTCTCTTCTGCATCCGCTTTTTTCTTTCTCTCCAACTCTATTACATCCGGCCTGGCATTCTTTACAAATTTATCATTACTTAATTTTCTATCCACCGTATTTAAGAAACCCTTAAGATAATCAAGGTCTCTGAGCAATTTTTCTTTTTGCGCAACCATATCATATTCAATATTCGTCTCAATATGTATTTTTTCTTTTCCCACCATAATGGTGAGGGCATTGTTTCCAACCGGCTTATTAAATTCTATTTGCTCAATATTTGCCTGCCTGGCTAAAATATCTTTTATGACATCGTAGGAAGACTTATCGTGGCTTTCAATGTAAAGGATAACGGTTTCTTTAGGCTTAATGTTGTTCTTATTTCTAACATCGCGAATAGCCGTAATCAATTCCTTAAGCTTACTGCCCAGTAGCAGCGCTTCTTTATCATAAGAACGTGCTGGCTCAAATTGTTTTACAACAAGATCATCGTTTCTTTCTTTCAGCAGGTGATAAATTTCTTCAGTAATGAAAGGCATAAATGGATGAAGCAATTGAAGAATATCTTCGAAAAACACTATGGCTTTTTCATATACTTCTTTTTGTATAACCTGGCCAAAAGAAGGCTTTATCCACTCCAGGAACCAACTGCAATAGTCATCCCATATTAATGAATAAATGGTTTTCAATGCTTCACTCAAGCGGAATTCTTTCATTAATTTATCTACTTCAACTCTTACTTCAT
>JALYYM010000122.1 GCA_030946565.1 Bacteroidota bacterium
TAGGCCTGTTTATGAACCAGGCGGGTTTCAAAGTTTTAATGGTTTCTCTTAGTGACGAGGAGATTGGAGGAGATTGCCTCAATGATGGCTGTGTGCCAAGTAAGGCGCTTATACATGTTGCAAAAATCGCACACCAGGCAAAGCAAGCAAAAAATTTCGGGCTTGAAATCAATGGAAGCATCGACATGGAAAAAGCTATTAGTTATGTGTATGAGCGACAAGAAGAAATACGTGTACATGAAAATGCCACATGGCTCAAAGGCCAGGGAATTCATGTTGCACTTGGTGAAGCGCACTTCACAGGAAAAAAAGAAATAGAAGTGAATGAAAAAAAATATACCGGTAAAAAGATCGTAATAGCAACGGGTTCTACGCCACGCAAGCTAAAAATAAATGGCGTAGAAAAAGTAAAATATTACGACAATGAAAATCTCTTTCATACAGATAATTTACCGCAGAGCTTATTAGTTGTTGGCGGCGGCCCTATTGGCATAGAGATGTCCCAGGCCCTGAGCAGGCTCGGGAGCAAAGTAACTGTTGTGGATAAGGCAGGTAATATATTGGAGCATGATGACAAGGCGGTGACTAAAATTTTATTAGAGCAATTGAAGAAAGAAGGGATTGAATTTTTTTTCAACGCAGAAATAAAAAGCTTTTCTTCAGAAAAAAGTGTTGAAATAGAAATGAAAGATGGCGCAAGAAAAACCCTGGAGTTTGACGCAGTATTTGTTGCTATCGGCAGGGAATTAAATATTGAAAAGTTGCAATTGAACAACGCAGGAATTGAAGTGAAAGATCATAAAATTGTTGTGAATAAATATTTACGGACTACCAATAAAAATGTTTTCGTTTGCGGTGATGTAGCAGGCGATTTGCAATTTTCACATGCCGCAGAATTCCATGCCCGCATCCTTCTCAACAATTTCTTTTCACCGTTAAATAAAAAGCTTAACAACGATCACATGTCGTGGGTAACTTTTACAGACCCGGAACTGGCAACTTTCGGCTTAAGCGAAAAACAATTGAAAGAACGACACATCAGTTATGAAAGACTGGAACAAAATTTTGAAGAAGATGACAGGGCGGTAACCGATAATTACCGCTACGCAAAAACAGTGATGTTTATCAGTAGCAAAGGATTTTTAAAAAAGCAAAAAATATTAGGGGGGACAATGGTAGCGCCAAATGCGGGAGAACTTATACAGGAACTTATCCTGGCAAATACTGAGGGCCTGTCTATTAACGCACTGTTTAATAAAATTTATCCTTACCCGGTGGCATCGCGTATCAATCAAAAAGTAATTGTTGAATACAAATCAAAAAGCCTTACTTCTTTTGTAAAAAAATTATTACAATTCGCTTATAAAATTTTTAGCTAATGGAATTATGGGAAACTTTTAAAGAATGGTTTTTAAACCTTGGCCAAAAATATAATGTGAACCCATACATTTTTGGAAGCATTTATATCGGGGCTATCCCGTTTTTCTTTCTTTGCCTTTCGTGGACAATTAAAAAAATGCGCCGCAAAAAACCTTTTGTGCTGCCATTGCTGCTTACCGGTTTCTTTTTTATATCAGCCTATTTATATTTAATTATCGCAGGGAAAAATATCCCGGTATGGGTTTATATATTTATTGCATTACTCGTACTCTTTGGTATTTATTCAACGGTAAAAAAAATAAAATCAAAAACGTAATTGGCCATAACAAAAATTACCGGCAACATAATTCATGAGCACAAAGAAAATTATATTGATAACCATTTTCGGCGCTCTTGTTATTGCAGGTATTTTAGATGCCATCCGTTATCTGAAGCCGGCTAAAGATCATCCGGAAATTGTATTGCCCGCAAAAGCTTTTTCCATTTCTGCTGCAAAGAAAATTATTCTCGTGTATAATGCCTGGGGTGGCATCTATCCGGGCATAGCAGATATCATTCATAAGGAATTTTTTCCTGCCACCTACCCTTGCAATTTGTGTTTTATTAGCTTTGGCACTTTTGGGATGAAGGACGAGTGGAAACATTTTCTTGATAGCCTTGCTTACCAAAAAATAGAATTGCATAAAGACCGGTTTAAAAGAAACTATCAGCCGGAAGATATGCGTCTACCTGCCATCCTTCTTAATGATGAAAGTAAAACCGAGGTGTTATTGAGTGCCGCAGAAATAAATAAACTTCACACACTAACGGAACTGATAAACGCAGTAAGAAACAAATTGCAAGGCGAGTGAATTTGGCATCACCACCCCACGTAATCCGGTGGTGTTATGCCTTTCAGGCGCAGGTAAACAATTACCTGTCCTACATGATGGGTTTGATGATCGTGCATCAGGATCAATATTTGTCTTCTCGTCATCGGGCCTGAAAAAAAAGGTATTACTTCATCAAGCTGTTTGGCAGAAATATTTTTATGTGCAGCAGCGCCCATGTCATAAGCGTCACTGAGGATCTTTATAACGGCGGCTTTTCCTTTTACCATTGAATCAACAACAGGTGTACCGGCGGGAACAAAAAGATAAGCCGACGTGAGCCATCTCATATTTTGAGAAATGTGCAACAACTGCTCTCTAAAACTCATTTCCTCCGGGACGGGCTTGAAATCATAAAATTCTTCCGGCATTAGTTCAGCCATTTTTAACGCATATACTTTAGCGTTTGTCCATTTACGTGAGAGCTGTGCAAGCAGGCTGTCATTCTGCTGCGCAGAACTTGTATATGTGATGCAGCAAAATAAAATGGCAAAGATTACTGATGCAGAAAAAGTTTTATACATGTCTTTTTTTTGGATGAAGTGATAACAAGTCATTTGCGAGTTGTTCCGGTAAGTGTAGCGATAAAGGTAATGCTAAATGAAACCTCAACGCTGGAGAGATAACTTGCCCGGACTTAATTTTTCCTGATGTCAAAACTATGAATGCCATTTTTTGCATGATAAGCAATACGCAGATTGTTTACATCAGCTATTTTTTTCACAATGGCCAGGCCAAGCCCGTTGGATGTTTCAGATTCGCCATGTGAGGAGTGCAGCCTGGTAAATAACTTTTTTGGAGCTATGGGATGTTGCTTACTTGTGTTGCTGATGTGATAATTATTTTCAGAAATTATTACCTCTATCATTCCACCATCATAATTGTATTTGATGGCATTGCCAAGAAGGTTGGTAATTAAAGAACCGGCAAGCACAGGATGCAATTTTATTTTAAACTCACCATCAAAAGCTGTTTTTATATTAAGCTGCTTTTGTTTTATAAATTCTTCGAAAAGATGTAAATATTTTTTCGTCAAATCGTTCAGATTTATTTCTGCCGTCGTTTCATATTGATGGTTTTCAATCTTGGCCAATAGTATCAGTCCTTCATTCAATTTACTCAGGCGACTCAGCGCTGTTGTTGACTGATGAATAGATTGCACCTGCCCGTCATTTAAATTATCGTCCTGCAGTAACAGTTCCAGTTTGCTTTGCACAACAGCAACCGGCGTCTGCATTTCATGCGCAGCATTTTCTGTGAACTCTTTCATGTTTATATAGTCCCTGTACATTTTACCAGTCATGTAATTGAGAGAAGTAT
>JALYYM010000131.1 GCA_030946565.1 Bacteroidota bacterium
ATATAAAATTGTAAGTAATTAAAAGGATACGGCAGCCAGTGTTACGAGCGAATCAAAATTCGATAACTTCCTCACTAAAATTGATACCAATGAAGGATTGATAAAATGATTTTTATTTAAACTTGCATACTGAATTTTTACATTGCATAAATCATCTAATCGGGTGAAATGGAACAAATGCCTCAAATACTACTATAAGTATTGGGGTGTTATAAAAACGCATCTTCGCATGGGCCAATTTGTTTCAACGATAATATTAAACCTAAAAGTGAAAGGTAGAAACTGTGGAAATGTTTAATCGTATCCCTGATCAGTTTTAATAACCTGGCGCTTATTTTCACAATATCCCTTTTTCTTGTACATGACAAAGGCACTGCAATTTCTTATTACTGCTCTTGCAGCAATCTTAGCTTCTTATAATTGTTCGCATTTGAATTCAACTATTGTCAAAACGGTTTTTTCTACGCTCCATCTTTTCAATTCCCCACCGGGAGCAAGAAGCGTCCCTGCTTATATATATCCATTCCACTTATCTGGTTTCATTTATTTCAAAAGCTTTACGTTGCTTAATTTTTCTTTTGCATTAAAGTTGAAATAAAATTTTTTGAAAGATGATATTATTTAAAATAGCTCTCTTACGGGAAACTTACAACAAAGCTTGAGGGAAAATTTAGAGTGATCGTTTCCTTTATAACTTTATCTCCTCATCACTCTTATCATAAAAGTGAAATTCGGTAAGATGATAATTGCTGTTGGACTTTACTTTAATTTTTTGCTTGTATTTCCAACTCCATCTAAGGCGTTTGGAGGGAAAGCCTTTTTTGAGATAGGCATCTAAAATCGGGTGAGCTTCTATCGTAAGGCCGGAGTGCTTTTGCATTATAAGATAGCTCAGATTCTTTTCAATCTCATCTTCCAGTACAAGGGTGGAAGAAATTTTTCCTGTGCCATCGCAGCTTGGGCAAACTTCTAAAGTATTAATGTTCATTTCCGGCTTCATGCGCTGCCGGGTAATTTGCATAAGGCCAAATTTGCTAATGGGTAACACGGCATGCTTTGCCCTGTCGGGCCGCATGTAATAATCCATTTGCTCAGCCAGCCGCTTCTTGTTTTCCATCAGCTTCATGTCAATAAAATCCACGACGATAATGCCGCCGATATCACGTAACCTAAGCTGGCGCGAAATTTCTATAGCCGCTTCCAGGTTGGTTTCCAGGGCATTTTGCTCCTGGTTATTACCTACACTTTTATAGCCGCTGTTTACGTCTATTACGTGAAGCGCTTCGGTATGTTCTATGATAAGGTAAGCGCCGCTGGGCAAGTTTACCGTTTTACCAAAAGAAGCTTTTACCTGGCGGGTAATGCCATAGCTTTCAAAAATGGGAGCGCCATTATTGTGCAAGGAAAGTATATCACTTTTCTCCGGCGCTATCCTTTGCAAATAGGTTTTTGTATCGTTGAAAATGTTCTTGTCGTTAACCACGATTTTATTAAAATCCTCGGTTAGCAAATCACGGAGAATACTATTTGTTTTTCCTTCTTCACTCATAATTTTGCATGGAGCCACGGCGTTTTGCAAATTTTTCTGAATGTTTCTCCAGGTATTAATAAGGCTCAGCAAATCTTCATGAAGCTCGGCGGTATGCTTGCCTTCGGCAGCCGTACGCACGATTACACCAAAGTTTTTTGGCTTGATCGCCTCTACAATTTTATGAAGTCTCTTCCTTTCTTCTGAAGAATGTATTTTACGGGAAACCGCGATGATGTCATTGAACGGAGTAAGCACCACATACCTGCCGGGCAATGAAAGTTCGCAACTAAGGCGTGGCCCCTTTGCAGCAATCGGCTCTTTTAATATTTGTACTAAAATATTGGGCTTGCCGCTAAGCACCTCGGTAATCTTGCCGGTCTTTACAATTTCCGGCTCTATTGTAGAAGTGGAAAAATCAAAGCCTTTCTCCGACTTATCATTTATTGCAAGGTTAGTAAACTTGAGAATGGAGCGCACATAGGGGCTCAGGTCAGTGTAATGAAGAAAGGCATCTTTTTCAAAACCAACATCAACAAACGCCGCGTTTAATCCGGGAATTAATTTTTTTACTTTACCTAAATACAAATCTCCTACTGCAAAGCTTGCATTTGCATTTTCATTATGCAATTCAACAAGCTTTTTATCCTCAAGTAAGGCTATTTCCACTGCCTGTGGGGCAGCGTTTATAATAAGTTCCTTATTCAACTCAAAATCTTTAAATTAATTTCTTAATCACACAGAAGGAATAAAATATTCCCGATAGATGTCGGGAACGGCATAGTACAGCGAGTAAAGTAAAAATTACTTCTTTTTATGACGATTCTTTCTCAGGCGTTTCTTTCGCTTATGAGTAGCGATTTTATGACGCTTTCTTTTTTTACCACAAGGCATAATTGAGTATTTTTTTAATAATTTATAATTTGCACAAACCGGAATCGTCCAGATTTGTTATGCTGCATTTTTTCGCCTGTTGCTAGTCAGGGATTATTTAATGCCCGTATTCTTTCATCTACTTCTTTACTGTAGGCAGGATTGTTAACCAGGTGCTTGCTCTGCTCGTACCATTTTACCGCATTTTGCTTATCGCCCGTGGCGGCATAAGCATCTGCAAGCCATGATACTGCTTCAAGATTACGCGGATCGAAGCCGACCACCTTTTTCAGCCTATCAATTGCTTTATCATTCTGTCCTGATATGACGGCGCCAATACCTAACACCATTTGCGCCTGCATATTGTTGGAGTCCTTTCGCACCACCGCCAGCAATTGCTGTATTCCCTTCATCGTTTGCTGCGGATCGCCGATCATTCCCTGTCCGTAAACATAACAACTTCCCAGTCCTACCTTCAGGTCGTCATTGTCAGGATCAAGTTGTAAAGCCTTTTCAAATAGAGACGCTGCCGTCTCTGCTTCCCACCCTTTTATCTCCACATTATCTTCCCTCCGCATGTTCTCTAAAATTAAGCGGGCAGCAAAGGTGAGGTTTTTTTCCGAATTATCCAATTTGGCAGCCTCACTAATATAGTAGGCATAAGGCACAAAGCTGTTGGCTGAGTCTTTCCAGAAATTTGCAAGATTGGTGTAATGATTTCCTTCCTGTTTTTTTAAATCGCCTCTTGTGATATTATTTTCCAGGTTTGATATGTAGGCTACCTGCGAAGGAGGAAGTTTTTGCTTGGCCTTTGTAATGTACATCTGCACATTAAAGGCATCCATAGCCGCTGGGGTAGTATGCGGCGCTTCGGCTTTTTGAGTTTCAATTTTACCAAAAAAGAAAAGGACAAATAATAAGATAAGCCCTGCTACAGTTAAAGATATTCTTTTGATCAAAGTTTTAAAGGATATTTTTCGGTTGCGAAGGTAGGACTATTCCGATTTTGTTGGCGGGCTGTTTTTAATGTCCTGTACAAACTCTTTCGCGGGTTTAAAAGCCGGAATGTAGTGCTCCGGTATTTCTACGGCTATATTCTTTTTAATGTTGCGGCCAATTTTGGCTGCACGCTTCTTAGTTATGAAGCTGCCAAAGCCTCTTATATAAATATTTTCCCCCTGGCCAAGCGATGCTTTGACTTCGGTAAACAATGCTTCCAGCGTTACCAGAAGTTCCACTTTAGGAATACCTGTTTTGTCGGCAATCTTATTAATAAGGTCTGC
>JALYYM010000141.1 GCA_030946565.1 Bacteroidota bacterium
ATGAAATACCAAAAGGTTTTGGAAAATAAGTATTGCTTTGTGTTGTAGCGATGCCGAGTCTTTTGTTGAAAATTTATGTTTTGCAAATTCGTTCACCGGCGCGAATGCTTCCTCATCTTTTATTTCAAAAGCATAAGCCGGCCTGGTGATATCACGCTCGTCACTTTTAAAATAATCCAATGCACGATGCGCTAATAAATCATACAGCGTTGGTCGCAGGTGGCGTGTGTTTCCTTTTAAGATAATCGCATCAAAAGGCTCCAGCTTTGTTTGCTGCAGAAGCTTTTCATCACTTAGTGAAGCAAGATATAGCTCACCAATTTTTTTATGCAAGTCATCAGCAGTCCAGGTAGCAATATCTTTCTTGTCGAAGTTTACGGTATTCGTTCTTTGGTAAAGCTGGTAACGGTTTTGCTGAAAATAATTCCAATACAACTGTGCTGTAATGCTTTCCAATATTGATTTTGCCGGTTCTTTTGCTGTCGCAATTTCCTGTTCTAACGTGTCGACACTTTTTACGGAAGCATGTTCCTGTATATTTTGATTCAGCATTATTTTATATAGTAATGTTTTTATAATCTGTGGATCATTACTGTTTTTTTTAGCCGAAATATAAATCTTATCTACTTCGGTGAGCGCTGATTTTGCTAACCCTTTATTTACCATGTCTTCAACTGTTTTCCATTGCGTAGCATAGTCGTTTTTCTTTTGAGCTTTCAATGCGGAAAAACAAAGGAGAGCGATTGAAAGAAATAAAATTCGCATAGATGATGAAAGATTGCGATGCATGTTTTTGAATTTGTTTAAAGATAGAAAACAAGCCGGACCAGTTGTATTGGTCGTGGCTGTGTTTATGCAAAGAGGATGCAATTGCATCAGCAAATGCATAAATAATCAAAATAAAATATTTATTTATGATTTTGTAAACAGCGGGAAGTTCATATCACTTCAGGTTATGATATACTTTTTGTACATCATCATCCTGCTCCAGGTGGTCAACAAGCTTTAAGACTTCATCCACCTGGTCTTCAGGCAGGTCAACAGTGGTAGTTGGAATTCGTGTAAGCTCCGCCGTTATTACATCAATTCCTTTTTCTTCCAAAGCCTTACTCATATTGCCAAACTCATTGAAGGGCGTGCGGATAATAATATTGCCTTCGCTGTCTTCGCCTATTTCTTCAAGGCCCGAATCTATAAGGTCAAGCTCAAGCTCTTCGATATCGAGATTGTTATTTTTTATTTTGAATTCACCAATATGGTTAAACATAAACGCCACGCTGCCACTGGTTCCAAGAGAACCCCCATTTTTATTGAAGTGCATGCGAACGTTGGCAACAGTACGTGTTGGATTATCAGTCGCTGTCTCCACCAATATTGCAATTCCATGTGGGGCATACCCTTCGTAAACTTCTTCATGGTAATCAGTTTTATCTTTTCCCATTGCCCGCTTGATAGCAGCGTCCACACGGTCTTTGGGCATGTTTACTGCCTTAGCATTTATTATGCAACGACGTAATGATGAATTGTTATCGGGATCAGAGCCTCCCTGTTTTACGGCAATATCTATCTCTTTACCAATACGCGTAAATTGCTTTGCCATCTTATCCCACCTGGCAAACATGGTGGATTTTCTTACTTCAAATATTCTTCCCATAATAAATAGTCAATAGTCAATCAATGCAATTTTCGCAAAACTAAATGTAAATGCTGAAAACTAAAATCTAAAATCCATCACTTACATTTGTCACATGCCCAAAAAATATAGCTATGCTGAATTATTTTCTTTTGTAAATGCCATTTTTTTAAAGATCGGCTGCCCTGAAAAGGATGCAACGCTGGCCACAACAGTGTTGCTGTCGGCAGACCTGCGGGGCGTTGATAGCCATGGAGTGGCAAGGCTTTCAGGGTACGTGAGATTGTGGGAGGCCAAAAGAATAAATGCAAATCCGGTCATAAAAATTGTGCATGAAACCCAATCTACGGCGGTGGTAGATGGTGATGCAGGACTAGGTTTAGTGGTTGCTCCATTTGCAATGCAGGTTGCCATAGACAAAGCAAAGCAAGTTGGTACGGGCTGGGTAAGTGTAAAGAACAGTAACCACTACGGTATTGCCGGTGTACATGCAATGATGGCGTTGCAACATGATATGATTGGCATATCCATGACTAACGCTTCGGCCCTTGTTGCGCCTACTTTTTCTGTAGAAAGATTATTGGGTACGAACCCTATAGCTGTCGCAATACCTGCGGGCAAAGAGCAACCCTTTGTTGCTGATTTTGCTACCACTACCGCGGCTAATGGCAAACTTGAAAACCTGCAACGCAAAAATGAAAATGCTCCTAACGGTTGGGTACAAACGAAAACAGGA
>JALYYM010000409.1 GCA_030946565.1 Bacteroidota bacterium
TCTATCACAGCTTTGGTATGGCCATGTGCGCTATCGAGGCATATAACGTCAACGCCTACCTCCTGGAGAGCAGCGATCCTGTCACTGATATCTTTTGTAATGCCAACGCCTGCGCCAACCAGTAATCTTCCAAAGCTGTCCTTAGCGGCATTAGGGTGATTGTGCACTTGCAAAATATCCCTGTAAGTAATGAGGCCTTTTAAAACGCCTGACTTGCTTACAACAGGAAGTTTTTCTATTTTATATTTTCTTAAAATAGATTGTGCTTTTTTGAGATCAGTCTCCTCAGGTGCGGTTATCAAATTTTCTTTAGTCATCAACTCACTCACTTTGCGTTTGTAATTGTCTTCAAACCGAAGGTCACGGTTGGTCAATATTCCAACGAGTTTACCAGCATTATCAACTATCGGAATTCCGCCGATACTGTTCTCCTTCATAAGGTGCAAGGCATCTCCAATAGTAGCATCAATAAGTAACGTGATTGGGTCAAGAATTAGCCCACTCTCACTGCGCTTCACCTTTCTTACCTGTGCGGCCTGCAGCTCAATGCTCATATTTTTATGGAGGATGCCCAACCCTCCTTCCCTTGCCAAAGCTATTGCCAGCGCAGCTTCCGTTACGGTATCCATTGCTGCGCTAAGCATGGGAATATTTAAAGAAATTGTTTTTGTGAGACTGGTTTTTGTATTTACTTGAGCAGGTAATACATCGCTATATGCCGGCATAAGCAACACATCATCGTAGGTTAATCCTTCGCCAAAAAATTTTTTTGAAACTGCGGTAGGGTTGTTTATTGTAGCCATGTGCAAAGATAGTAAAACGGCCCCTAAATCCCCGAAGGGGACTTTGCAGAATTTATAACTATATCAAGGACTTAACTTATAAATCTTACCGGGCAAGGAAACAACAACATTCTGCATCTCCAGCATGAGCAATGCGGCGGCGACTTTGCTGCTATTGAGTTTGCTTTTTATGTATAGTTCGTCAATATGTACCTGGTCTTGCGACTGCAATATTTCTATAATTATTTTTTCATCAGGGGTAAGCTCAATAAATAATTCTCTTTGTTTTTTTGCCGATACCTTTTTTGCCTGTGTCCACCCCATATTTTCCAGGAGGTCTTGCGCAGAAGTAAGCAGCCCGGCTTTATTATTTTTTATGAGATAATTACAACCTTCACTCCTGGTGTCGTTAATTCTGCCGGGAAAAGCAAACACGTCTTTATTATAACCATTACCGAGTTCAGCGGTAATTAATGATCCTCCTCTTATACCGGTTTCAATTACCACTATTGCATCGCTGATACCGGCGACAATCCTGTTTCTTGAAGGGAAATTCTGGCGGTCAGGTTTTGTTTCGCTTCTGAACTCCGTAAGTAATCCACCATTGGAAGTCATTTGTTTTGCGAGTGCGGAATTCTGTGAGGGATAAATTGTATCCAGTCCATGTGCCAATACTCCAATCGTTTCCAGGTTATTTTTTAGTGAAGTTTTATGAGCAATGCTATCGATTCCAAACGCAAGCCCGCTAACAATAAGCACATTCTCGTTTGCTAATTCTTCAATGAATTTTTCACAGATATTTTTTCCATATTCATTATTATTTCTTGTGCCTACTACAGCAATAATTTTTGATGAATTGAGGTTTGCATTTCCTTTATAATAAAGAAGCGCAGGAGAGTCGTAGCAATTCAATAACCGCTGCGGATAATCTTTATCTGTAAGAAAAAGCGGGCTTATTTTATATTTTTCAATAAAAGATATTTCCTTTTCCGCCCTGCCAAAAATTTGAAAGTTTTTAATTGAGTTCGCCCGTACAGTTCCAATGCCCTCTAATTCTTCAAGATGTTTTTTGGATGCTTTAAAGATAGCTTCTGCATTTCCAAAATGATTGATCAATGCCTTGGCATGCACATCACCAATATTAGGAACGAGTGTAAGTGCAATTTTATATAGAAGATTTTCCGGCAAATTTTTTTATATCAGCAATAATATAAAAAATCATTCTACTGAAACAACTTTTAATTCTGTTCTCCTGTTTAGCGCTTTTCCTTGTTCCGTTTTATTATCTGCCACAGGGTTTACTTCCCCATATCCTTTAAAACTAAGGCGTTCGTTTTTTACACTTTTATTTAATAAATAATTTACTACCGCGACTGCCCTTCCGGTTGAGAGTTTGAGATTATCTTCCGGCTTGCCTACATTATCAGTATAGCCGCTTATCTGGATTTTTATGTTTGGATTTTCATTTAAAAATCTTACCACGTTATCAAGCTCCGCAATAGATTCAGGTTTCAACTCCGTTTTCTTTGAATCAAAAAAAACATTTTTTAAAATGATATGTGCATTCGCTTCTATGGGTTGTAAAGGAATGTCTGCTTCGAATGTGGAATCAGGAGATGTTTCGCTGATGTTATAATTTTCAGAGAAGAATAAATATCCTTTTCGCTTTACATTAAAAGCATAGTCTTTACCAACAGGAAGCGTTACAAGATAATTTCCATCTTCATCAGTTTGCAATTTGCTCACCAGCTTATTTGTACTCACATCGGTAAGTTCAATAGAAGAAGGTATTCCCAACCTGGTTTTATTGTCAAAAACTTTTCCTTTTACCCATAGTGTCTTCAATGGCCTTATATCATCTCTTAATTGAAATGTATAAATATCCAGGCCGCCTTTTGTATCGCTGCGATCGCTGGAATAGTAAGCAGTTTTGCCATCAGCCGCCACAATAAGCGAGCCTTCATCATCAATTGTATTTATAGGATAACCAAGATTTTCAGGCTTGCTCCATTTGCCATCCGGTAATTTTCTTGTTACAAAAATATCCGGCTTGTCACTATAACAGTCATGCCCATTCGAATTAAAATATAAAGTTTGATTATCCGCATGTATAAATGGAGTGCTTTCATCACCGGGCGTATTTATTTCGGGGCCGAGATTAAGTGGCTCTTCCCATTGGCCATTATCATTTCTATGGCAAACCCAAATATCTTTTCCTCCGAAACCGCCGGGCACATTGCTGCTGAAGTAAAGATCTTTTTTATCCGGGGATAAAGACGGAGTGGATTCCCAAAATTCAGAGTTTACATTCCGTCCCAAATTTTGCGGTTCACTCCAGCCGTTTTTTGTGAGATATGAAATGTAGAGATCGCAACTGCCAAGGCCTTCAGGGAAATTACATCCGGTAAAAAGAAGCCATTGCCCATCTTGCGAAATATTCTGGGCACCCTCATTAAAAGTGGATGAATTAATATTTCCCGGCAATGGATAAGCTTTGCTCCACTTACCATTTACCCAATCGCTTTCATAAAAATCTTCGTTATGATTTATGCGCTCCGTGAAGATCATTTTCTTTCCATCAATGGTAAGCGAAGGAAAATATTCCAATGCTGTAGTGTTGATACTATCTCCCAAATTTACCGGCTTAAAAACATAATTTTTTTGTGGATGGCTTTTGTCATAGTCAATGGCAAACTCATACGTCTTCTTCCTAAACTCACCGGCTTTAATGCTCCTGTCATTCAGCTTCGGGTTGAGAAGAAATTTATTCACTGCTGCCAACGCATCAGCAAAGCGGCCTGTGCCTGCCAACGAAATTGAGTAAGGGAGCAAATAATAATTGGTATAAACTGAATCCAAAGCAAATGATGTTTCAAACTGTTTTACAGATTCGTTATAATTTTTCAAGTCTGCGTTTATGCCTGCCAGTGAGAGAGATGCATCTACGAATTTGGGATCAATCTTCAAAGCTTCTTCCAGCATTTTAATCGCAGAAGCGTAATTTCCATTCTGCGCTTTGCTTACCGCCAATTCAGATATTTTAGAAGCCTTCGGATCTACCTTTTCAGGATCGTACCATTGTGATTGTGACGCATGCGCTGTGAGGAGCACGATGCATGAAGTGATAAAAAATTTAAGTATCAAAATTTCTTTTTTATTTTTCAGAGATGGATAAAATTAGTAAGAATTATAGTTCAGGTAATGTAACGGCATGTTAACATATAACTTATTAACGTATTACCGCTCACAGAACGTACATCTGCATACTATTACATTTTTATCTCAGGGAACATTGATGTATTTATGTATCTGCAAAGACAGGTCCCATTGTGGATGCTGCTTTATATAATCAATGATAGACGGAGTAATCATGTCCGCTTTATCCCATTCCGGCTGCAGGTAAAGCTTACATTGAGGAGAAACAAGGTTGGCATATTTTTCCGCCCAAAGAAAATCAGACTTATTAAAGATGACCACTTTTAATTCATCTGCCAGCGGTAAGTTACCGGGCAAAGGCGCTTTGAATTTTTTTGGTGAAAGGCACACCCAATCCCATGAACCTGTTAACGGATGTGCACCGGAAGTTTCAATATTAGTAGCAAAACCTTCTTTGTGAAGATCATTCGTTAGCTCTTCGAGGTTATGCATTGCAGGCTCCCCTCCGGTGATTACAGCAAGGCGTCCAGGAAATTTTTTTGCATCGGTAACAATATCATTTATTGACTGCAAAGG
>JALYYM010000193.1 GCA_030946565.1 Bacteroidota bacterium
GAAGACATGAATACTTATTATGATTTTCACGTGAACAAACTAAGCCAACTGGAAAACATGGGGCATGTGCAAAGCGTGTTTGTAATGGGTGTTATAAAGCAGACGCATCAGTTGGTTTATTGAGTCAAATGGGTCAATAGGTCATTAGGTCATTAGGTCAATGGGTCAATAGGTCAATAGGTCAATAGGTCATTAGGTCGTTAGGTCAATGGGTCAATGGGTCAATGGGGTCATTAGGTTATTGCATCCTTGCATCTCTATATCCTTGCATTCTCTGCATTTAGCGAAAAAGAAGCTGAAATATTTGTTGAATATTTTGATGTAAAAAACAACTGAAAAAATCGTCGACATAAAAGACATTTTTTTAACTAAGAATGATAAAATATGATTTGATAGAAAAGATGAATAAAGATAAAATTGACCTTATTAAATGGATGTGTGGATTCTGGAATACTATAATAACAATGCTTCTTATTAATTTTTTTGTGAAGAGATACCCAAAAAGTATTTCGAACTTTACCCTGAGATTGCCACAAATTTTTTATAACAAGCTTTCACTTCAAGTCTTTTATCAGGAAAAACTTTTCGCAAGGGCGATCACAGTAGTACATGTCTTTGTGTCCAAAAAGCTCAGATGCAGACGGCTTTTCTAAGACACCGCATTGAAAGTATCTTCCCGCTTCGAAGGAATAAAAATAATTTAATAAGCCGCAAAGAATTAATATTCCCTTAATACTCACGTAAAGTTTTGGTCACATTCAAAGCAGTACTTTGTATTATTCGTAAGACCTGTTTTCTTTTGATTGACGTACTTATCTTTTGTTTACCATTAAATTCCATGTCATGAAAACAATCTCATATTTCTTTCAAAAAATTATCATCAGGGTTTTTCTCCAGCGCTTGTCAGCCTTCTATTCTCCTCTTAAGTTTTACAAAGTTCAATTGTAATGGAGCAAAAAAAACGTAAGGTTGAAATTCTTGTTTTGAGTGATGTGCATTTAGGAACCTATGGATGTCATGCAAAAGAACTATTGAATTATCTTAAAAGCATCAAGCCGAAGACAGTTGTACTAAACGGCGACATCATTGACATCTGGCAATTCAGTAAAAGATACTGGCCCAAAAGCCACATGAAGGTTGTGAAACACATCATGACCTGGATGGGCAAGGGAACTAAGATCTATTATGTCACCGGCAACCATGATGAGATGTTGCGAAAGTTTGTTGGATTTAAAATGGGTTCCCTGAGAATTGTAAACAAAGTAGTGTTACCTCTTTCCAATGGTAAGACCGCGTGGTTTTTTCATGGCGATGTATTTGATGTAACGATGCAACATTCTAAATGGCTGGCAAAGCTGGGCGCTAAAGGTTATGATACGCTAATCTTAATTAACAGGTTCGCCAATTTTATTTCAGAAAAAATATTTAAGAAAGGAAAACTTTCTCTTTCGAAAAAGATTAAGAATAGTGTAAAAAGCGCTGTGAAATTTGTAAATAGTTTCGAAGCAACTGCAGCGGATATAGGCATTTCAAACAAATACGATTATGTAGTGTGTGGCCATATTCACCAGCCGGAAATTAGGGAGATAAAAAATCAACACGGCTCAATAATGTATTTAAATTCCGGTGACTGGATAGAAAATCTTACCGCACTTGAATTCAATAATTATGAGTGGACAATTTATAAATATGAAGAAAGTGAAATAGAAAAATTACAGGTTGAAGATGAGAGTGATGTTGAACTTAGCAACACACAATTGTTCAACAACATGCTTCAGGAATTCAATTTAATGAACGTATAATGAAAATACTTTACGCCATACAGGGAACCGGTAACGGCCACATTAGCAGGGCACGTGATATCATTCCTTTACTGGAAAAGAAAGGGCAGGTAGACATACTCATTAGTGGCACACAGGCAGATGTTGAAGCAGGCTTTCCTGTTAAGTATAAGCTCAAAGGCATGAGTTTTATTTTTGGTAAGAGGGGAGGAGTAGATTTATTTGAAACTTATAAAAAAGCAAAGATCAAGAGATTTTACAAAGAGATAAAGAATCTTCCCGTTGAAGAATACGATATAATAATAAACGATTTTGAACCCGTAAGTGCATGGGCATGCAAATTGAAACACAAAGAATGTATTGGCCTCAGCCACCAGGCTGCTGTATTAAATAAAAGAAGCCCGCGTCCTGACGATTCCGATTTTGTTGGCAAGACTGTGTTGAATCAATATGCACCCGTTACCGATAAATATGGATTTCATTTTAAGGCTTATGATAAAAAAATATTTACGCCTGTAATTAGAGATGAAATAAGAAATGCTCTTCCGCAAAAATTAAATCACTACACGGTTTACCTCCCTGCGTATGATGATGACCGAATCATAAAAGTATTGAAAGAAGTAAGCAATGTAGAGTGGCAGGTATTTTCAAAACACTCAAAGGAATCGTATTGTAAAAAAAATATTCAAATAAATCCTATCAATAACGAAGCATTTATAAAAAGCCTTGTCACAAGCACAGGAGTCTTTTGTGGCGCGGGTTTCGAAACACCTGCAGAAGCATTATTTATGCAAAAAAAATTGATGGTTATACCGATGAAGGGACAATATGAGCAACAATGCAATGCAGCAGCTTTAAAAGAAATGGGTGTGCCTGTTTTGAAAAAATTAAAACTTTCAAAGCTTGATGCTATAAAGGATTGGGTGAAGAGCGATCACATAATTCCTGTAGACTACCCGGATATAACTGAACAAGTGATTAACCAGGTTTTTGACAATCATACTTATTCTATTCAGAAGCCTTATGCCATTCCGGGCCAGGCAGCTTATTCAGAAAAAAAAATAAGAAGAATTAGTTTAGGAAACGTTCTCCATCAAATTACGGGATAGCATGTTGTTGAAAAAAGAAGACTTTGGAAGTGAATTTATTTGGGGAGTTTCTACAGCCGCTTACCAGGTGGAAGGCGGCTGCAATACGGATAGCAAAGGCTTATCTATTTGGGATGTATTTGTAAAACGAAGGAACAAAATTTTTAAAAATCATCATGGTGATATTGCCTGCGATTTTTATAATCGCTACGCGAAAGACATCAGCCTGATGGCTGATCTTAATATTCCTAATTATCGCTTTTCAATTTCATGGAGCCGCATTCTTCCTGGTGGTATATGCGCTGTAAATCCCGCCGGCATTGACTTTTATAATCGTGTAATAGATTTTTGTCTCGAGCTGGAGATTACTCCGTGGATTACTTTATACCATTGGGATCTTCCACATCAACTTCAAAAAAAAGGTGGTTGGGTAAACAGGGAAGTTATTGCATGGTTCGAAGAGTTTGTAAGTATTTGCGTTAGAAATTTTGGTGATCGTGTAAAGAACTGGATTGTATTAAATGAGCCAATGGTATTTACCGGAGCCGGATATTTCTTAGGTGTACATGCGCCGGGAAAAAAAGGATTGAATAATTTTTTAGCAGCCACACATCATGCAACACTTTGCCAGGCGCATGGGGGAAGAGTAATAAAATCATTGCAGACAGGAAGTAATGTAGGCACTACGTTTTCATGTTCACACATAGAGCCGTTTCGCAATACTGAAAAAGATGTTATTGCTGCAAAGAAAGTAGATGCTTTGCTCAATCGTCTTTTTATTGAGCCCCTTCTTGGTTTGGGATATCCGGCCGATGATCTGAAAATATTAAACCGTCTTGAGAAATTTGTAAAGCAGGATGATCAGGAAAATATGGCTTTCAATATGGATTTTATTGGCGTGCAAAACTATACACGTGAGATGGTGAGCCACACTACGTTTATGCCTTTTATAAAAGCCAGGATCATTAAAGCAAATAAGCGCAATGTAGAAACGACTCTTATGAATTGGGAAATATATCCTGAATCAATTTATAATATCTTGAAAAAATATAGCGCTTACCGAAATATGCCACCACTAATGGTTACAGAGAATGGCGCAGCCTTTAAAGATACTGTTATGAACGGGCAGGTAGATGATCCTAAAAGAATAAAATTTTTGAAAGATACTATTTCGCAGTTGTTGCGTGCCCGCCAGGAAGGCGTAAATGTTACCGGCTATTTCATCTGGACTTTCCTTGATAATTTCGAATGGGCCGAAGGATATTATCCCCGCTTCGGCCTTGTATATGTCGACTTTGAAAGTCAAAAGCGAATTGTAAAATCATCTGGTCATTGGTATGCAAAATTTCTTAAAAGCAAAGTTTCAGAAGTTGTAAGCGTTGGTAACGATGGTTAAGCCGTTCCAAAATGTAAATTGTAGGTTAGTTCAGATAAGTAATAGCCCGAAGCGCTTTAATATGAATAGCCCTGGGTGCAACCCACGGGCATGAATTAACACAACGCCAACCCCGAAGGGGTTGAATGTCAAAAGCCAGAATCACAATAAATACCTCTCATCAAATTCTACCTCATCTCTATTAATAGCCGTTTGTACTCGTCATAAAAACTCTCCGCTTTGTAATGCTCTTTTTGATTTTTAACGTAATTAATTATCATATCTTTTTCTCTGGCTGAATAAGTGTATACGCCATATCCATCCTGCCACCCTTCAAACAAGGGAAACTTTCCAGTTTCTTTCATCCATTAAAGATCTCTTTGGTAATACATGGTAGATCACTTCCATGAAATGATTTATTTGAGCCAGCTATATTGTTTTAAATTTTGCAAAGCTTAGCGAAATCGTTTCTTATTTTTGACTACATTAATTTATAACTATGGAAACAAAAATTAAGACGATCATTTTTGATTTGGGAGGCGTACTTATTGACTGGAATCCCCGCTACGTGTATCGCGACATTTTTGAAAATGAAGAAAAGATTGATTGGTTTTTTGAAAATATCTGTACGCATGAATGGAATGAAAAGCAGGATGCAGGCCGGTCATTAGCCGAGGCGACCGACGAGTTGGTGTTGAAACATCCTGAATTTGCAAATGAAGTGAGGGCTTATTATGGAAGATGGGAAGAAATGCTCGGTGGGCCAATACATGATACTGTAGTAATCTTGCGTTCCATTAAAGATG
>JALYYM010000200.1 GCA_030946565.1 Bacteroidota bacterium
ACCTGAGCTTAAACTGGAAATCATATCCATCTGCCTTACGGTATCTTTTCCTTTGCGCCAGCCATACCATTTTTCAAACAGTACCAGCGCCAAAAAACCGGCATAGCAATCAATAATATTTTACCATAGTTTTCCATAATTATGATTACAAAATAATTCATTCCCAGGAATTTTTGTATTTCAGATTTTAGAATCGTTTCATCGGTTCGTTATCAAAATATTTAATAAGTATTTTTACAGCTATTCATTACCATATATTTTTCCAGTAAAAATTTATACAGAAGTATCGAAAACTCCACCCTAAATGAATGCAGAAAATTTTGAAAGTTTATCAGGAAATGAAAGTGTAATAATTGTTGGCGGCGGAATCACCGGTTTATGCACGGCTTATTATCTTCAAAAAAAAGGAATTCATTCTGCTATAATAGACAGCGGCAATATCACTGATGGATGTTCTTTCGGCAACATGGGATATCTTTCCCCGAGTCATTTTATTCCCTTAGCATCTCCGGGTGTTATTTCCGAAGGGCTTAAACACATATTTAGCAACAAAAGCCCTTTCTATATTAAGCCTCGTTTGAATGTTAAGTTCCTGCAATGGGGGCTTCAATTTTATAAAAATAGCACACAGGCTATTGTAGATAAAAATGCTCCTCACCTGAATGATCTTTTGCAACTTAGCCGCCGCCTGATGAATGAAATAAGAGATGACATAGGTGATGTATTTGATATGCAGGAAATAGGTTGTATGATGATGTGCCGCAGCCGGCAAACATACCAGCATGAACTGCAGGTGGCAGCTAACGCGGAAAAATTAGGACTGAAAGTAGTTAGGCTAAATGCTGCGCAGGTACAAGAGATGGAGCCCGCGGTGGAAGTAAAAGTGGCCGGTGCTGTTTTGTTTAAAGACGATGCACATATTGATCCCGGAAAGTTTATGCAGGCCATGAAAAATTACCTGGAGAAAAATGGCACTACTTTTCTTTTAAATACTACGGTTAATGGCTTTATAAAAAAAGGAAATGAAGTCACGGGAATTATTACCAACAAAGGCGAATACAATTCAAACAATATTGTATTAAGCGCCGGGAGTTGGTTGCCCGAAGTAGCGAAGATGCTGGGTATCAAATTGCTTTTGGAGCCCGGCAAAGGGTATAGCTATACTTACGATTATGTTGAAAAGAATATTCGCTATCCCGCAATATTAGTTGATGCCCGCTGCGCCATTACTCCCTGGAAACATAAATTGCGTATCGGTGGTACCATGGAGTTTAGTGGTATCAATAACAAAGTTTTGATAAACAGGATGCAGGGAATTTATAATTCAGTGCAAAGCTTTTACCCAGGCTTAAAAATTGATTTCCCCCCAAAAGATAAGGTATGGACAGGCCTGCGCCCCGTTACGCCAGACGGGCTGCCTTATATCGGGCGAAATAAAGACTACAAAAATCTTGTTATTGCAGGCGGACATGCTATGTTAGGCGTTTCAGAAGCCGCGGGTACGGGCAAAATAGTAACGGATCTCATTGCCGGGGCGAATACAGAGATAGATATCAGCGCATTTTATCCCGGTAGATTTTAATAACTACGCATAGGACAATCGTTCGATATCGTTAATTAGCAATTATCTATTTGTAAATTTTTGACTGTGTCATTTTGTCCAATAATTGTTATTGGCAAAAAGTTTGACAATGCTACCTTTGCAGCCAATTTTAAAATATGGAAAATAATAATAAGAAAGACTTTTACGAAGCTGGCGAGAATGAGCCAATAGAAGCTGAAGATTTTTCAGTAAATGATTTTGAAGATGTAAAAGACGGCAACCTGGAAAACATGGATACACCTTTCCCTCCCGATGATAAGGAGAAATTAAATGCTGAGCTTGAGGAGCAGAAAGATAAATACCTGCGCCTTGTGGCAGAGTTTGAAAATTATAAAAGGCGTACTTCAAAAGAGCGTATCGAGTTGATACAAACTGCGGGAAAGGAAGTGATCACTTCAATGCTGCAGGTGCTTGATGATAGCGACCGTGCAGAAAAACAAATGAAAGAAACAAATGATACAGTGCAGATAAAAGAAGGCGTTCTTCTTGTATTTGATAAGCTGAGAAAGACATTAAAATCCAAAGGCCTCGAGGCTATGCAAAGTTTACATGAAGAGTTTGATGTGGAGAAGCATGAAGCAATAACAGAAATTCCTGTTCAGGATAAAAAAATGATCGGTAAAGTGGTGGATGAAATTGATAAAGGCTATTACCTGAATGGTAAGTTGATTCGTTTCGCTAAAGTAGTTGTGGGTAAATAATTTTCATTAAGAAATAAGATAACTTTTAAAACCCGGTAATTGCGGACGGGTTTTATTTTTTGTAAAAAAATCGCAATTCATAATAAATAGTATGGTAGATTCCATGGCCTCAAAAAGAGATTATTACGAAATATTAGGAGTAAGCAAATCGGCTGGCGCAGATGAAATAAAAAAGGCCTACCGCAAAGTTGCTATGCAATTTCACCCAGATAGAAATCCAGGCGATCACACAGCGGAAGATAAATTCAAAGAAGCAGCAGAAGCTTATGAAGTATTGAGCGATGCGGATAAAAGGGCTAAGTACGACAGGTTTGGCCACAATGCTTTTAGCGGCGGCCGCGGTGGTGGATTTTCAGGGCACGACATGAACATGGAAGATATCTTCAGCCAGTTTGGGGATATTTTTGGCGACGATGTTTTCGGAAGTTTTTTCAGTGGCGGCAGAAGCAGTGGCCGCTCCGGAAGAAGTAGGGGAGTAAGGGGAAGTAACCTTCGTGTGAAAATTAAAGTGAATTATGAAGAGATAGCCAAAGGCGCTTCAAAAACAATAAAAGTAAAAAAATATATTTCCTGCAATACCTGTGGCGGCTCTGGTGCGAAAGATAAAAACAGTATGCAGACATGCAGCACCTGCGGAGGAAACGGCCAGGTAAGAAGAGTACAAAATACTTTTCTCGGGCAAATGCAAACGGTAAATACCTGCCCAACCTGTAATGGCGAAGGCTCTGTGATCACCAGCAAGTGTACAGTTTGTAAAGGTGAAGGAAGAGTATATGGTGAAGAAAATATAACCCTTGATATTCCTGCAGGCGTGCAGGATGGCATGCAACTTAGCATGAGCGGCAAAGGCAATGTAGGCGAGCGTGGCGGCGGGCCCGGCGACCTGATAATTTTAATAGAAGAAGAGGCACATGCACACCTGCATAGAGAAGGACTGAATGTGGCTTTTGATCTGTATATTTCTTTTCCTGATGCTGTGTTTGGTACACAATCAGAAGTGCCAACTATTGATGGCAGGGCGAAAATAAAAATCCCTGCGGGCACACAAAGCGGTAAAATATTTCGCTTAAAAGGAAAAGGTTTTCCTTCTATAAACTCCCACGAAAAAGGCGATCAGCTTATACATGTAAATGTTTGGACACCGCAAAATGTTACGGACGAAGAGAAAGTAACATTAGAAAAAATGCATAAGAGCGATAACTTTCAACCCAAGCCTGATAAGAACGACAAATCATTTTGGGAGAAGATAAGAGAAACATTTGCATAAAATGCCATGTCGGATGTACGATGTTAGATGTACGATGTTTAACCTTCCTCATATATTAGTTTGGGAATAGGAATCTAATACATTTTTTACTATTCTACCGAAAGCTTTTCTTCAATGCCATCAGCTTTGCCTGGAAATCATCTATCGGTTCCTGTTTTTTGGAAAAGGGTTTTTGTTGCATCGCTTTAGGCTTCAAATTCTTTTCAGCAGGGGATGAATCCTTCATAGATAAAGCAATCCTCTTTCTCGGTATATCCACATCTGTTACAGTAACCATTACTTTTTGTCCCAGCTTCACTGCTTCGTTAGGGTCAGTGATGAAGCGGTTACTTAATTGAGAAATATGTATAAGGCCATCCTGCTTTACCCCCACATCAGCAAAGGCTCCGAAGTTGGTTATGTTAGTAATGATGGCGGGTATCTTCATGCCGATTTTTAAATCTTCCATTGTACTAACGCCTTCGGCGAAACGAAATTCTTCAATAACAGAACGCGGATCACGGCCGGGCTTTTCTAATTCTTTTAAAATATCCTCAATCGTAAATTGTCCTATTGTTTCCGTAACAAAATCTTTGGCTTTTATTTCTTTTCTTATCGCTGCATTTTGTATTAATTCCGGAACAGTGCTGTTTACTTTTGCTGCCATCGCTTCCACTACATGATAACTCTCAGGGTGTACCGCAGAATTATCCAAAGGATTTTTTTCATTGTGTACACGCAGGAAGCCTGCGCTTTGTTCATAAGCTTTTGGGCCGAGCATGGCAACTTTCTTTAATTCTTCGCGGCTTTTAAAGCCGCCATTTAGTGTGCGGTATTCCACTACATTCTTCGCGACAGTTGCACTAAGACCGGATACATACGTTAGCAAATGTTTGCTCGCTGTATTTAAATCAACACCGACAAAATTCACACAGCTCTCTACCACCTGGTCTAAAGCTTCCTTCAGGCGGGTTTGGTTTACATCATGCTGGTACTGCCCGACACCAATACTTTTTGCATCAATTTTTACAAGCTCGCTTAGTGGGTCAAGCAAGCGGCGGCCAATGCTGATCGCACCACGGACTGTAACGTCTTCATTTGGAAATTCTTCTCTTGCTACCTCACTTGCAGAATAAATTGAAGCCCCGCTTTCATTCACCATAAAAACAGCAACGGGTTTTCCAAAGTCAATACTTCGCACGAGTTGTTCGGTCTCTTTACCGGCGGTGCCGTTTCCATAACCGATAGCTTCTATGTTATATTCAGCCACTAAATCTTTGATTGTTTGCACCGCCCCATTCCAGTCGTTCTGCGGCGCGTGCGGAAAAATAGTATTGTATTTTAAAAAAGCTCCGTGTTCGTCTAAGCATACCACTTTACAACCAGACCTAAAGCCGGGATCAATTGCCATTATTCTTTTATGGCCAAGTGGTGAGGCCAGCAGCAACTGGCGAAGATTTTCTGCAAATACGCGTATCGCTTCTTCATCCGCTTTTGTTTTAGCAGCCAGCCGGAATTCTGTTTCGATTGAGGGTTTTAATAACCGGTTAAAAGAATCTTCTACAGCCAGGGCTACCTGCCCGGACGCTGTGTTGGACGCAGTTAAAAATTTTCGCTTCAGTTGCTCAACGGCTGTGTCCTTTTCGATATTAATATCCATAATCAGAAAACCTTCTTTCTCGCCGCGGCGAATGGCCAGTATGCGGTGCGACGGGCTCTTTGCTAACGGTTCACTATACACGAAATAATCACGGTATTTCTGCGCATCGGTGTCTTCCTTTTTACCCGTCATTACTCTTGAGGTAAGCACTGCCTCTTTGGTAAATAATCTTCGGATAATATTGCGTGCCTGTTCGTCTTCGGCGATCCATTCAGCAATAATATCCCTGGCACCTTGCAGCGCTTCGGCACTATTTTTTACCTGTTCATTTATGTATTTGTCGGCTTCTGTTTCAGCATTTATATTTTGCTGATTGAATAATAAAGTTGCCAGGGGTTCAAGGCCTTTTTCCATGGCTTGCGTTGCCCTGGTTTTTCGTTTAGGCTTGTACGGTAGATAGATGTCTTCAAGCTCTGTAGCATTCACGCAATCTTCAATACGCTTCTTCAATTCAACGGTGAGCTTTCCTGCTTCTACAATTGTTTTTAAAATAGTCTCTTTCCTTTTCTCCAGTTCATTAAAATATTTTACCTGGTTAATTACATTGCCAATCACTACTTCATCCAGGTTGCCGGTGGCTTCTTTGCGGTAACGGGCGATAAAAGGGATTGTAGCGCCTTCATTATGCAGCTCATTTATACTATTTACCTGCTTCAGCGAAATATTTAATCCGGCGGCTATATTTTGTGAATATTTCAACTCCATAGGATTATTTGTTTGGGCAGCAAATGTAAGCGCTGTTGGAAATAAAAAAAACTGGTTGTTATTTCAAAAGAAATCAAATGCTTTGTAACCCTTGTCAATAATGGCTTTATCGTTGTTGCCTTCCAGGTAAAATATTTCAGCAGGGTTTTTGATAGCTATACAAATAAGCATCATTAAAAAATTTTGTAAAAATAGATACAGATGAAAAAAATAAGTTTGGGAACCACTGATCTTAGCATCGCACCATTGATCTTTGGTGGCAATGTATTTGGATGGACGATTGATGAAAAGACTTCCTTTAACCTGCTGGATAAGTTTTTTGATAAAGGGTTTAATTGCATAGATACTGCAGATGTTTACTCCGCCTGGGCATCCGGTAATAAGGGTGGTGAATCGGAAACTATTATCGGTAACTGGCTTAAAAAAAGAGGCAGGCGGGATGATGTAATTATTATTACAAAAGTTGGTTACAATGTAAAAAACGGCCTTTCTAAAAAACATATTCTTGAGTCTATTGAGGGCTCTTTACAACGCTTGCAGACTGACTATATTGATCTGTATTTTTCTCACCAGGATGATGAGGTGACGCCCTTCGAAGAAACTTTGCAAACTTACCGGCAGTTAATTGAAGCAGGGAAGATCAGGAATATCGGCGCTTCTAATTTCTCTGCTAAAAGATTAGAAGAGTCATTAAAAGTAAGCGCTCAAAAGCAACTGCCGGCTTATACAGTTTTGCAGCCGCCTGGCAATTTGTACGACCGCTCTTTTGAAACCGAATATAAAAACGTTGTGGAGAAAAATAAACTTGGGTTAATTACTTACTCATCACTCGCAAGTGGATTTCTTTCCGGGAAATATAAATCTGAAGAAGATTTCTCTAAAAGCGTACGAGGCAAAGGCATGTCAAAATTTATGAATGACAAAGGAAAAAAAGTTTTGAAAGCGTTAAACGATGTAGCCGGTGAACATGGATATCCGCCTGCGGCTGTTGCGCTTGCCTGGCTTATTCAGCATCCCCTGGTAACGGCACCAATTGCCAGCGCTACGAAAGAAAAGCAATTAGATGAATTGATGCAGGCTGTAGAGATCAATTTATCAGAAGGTGATTTAGAAAGATTGAATGATGCGGGGAAATAATAGTTGAGATCTATCTATCCGTTTGTGCTGATGAAAACTAATGCTTTAATGATCTTAAAATAGAGCAGCCCAAAATTGCCCAGGATTTTATAAAAGTTTTTGATTCCCTGGCGCAATGCCCAGGCTAAGGCCATGCTTCCTGAGCTAATATTATATGATCCTATCATGCCTGTTTCGACGGAACTATCAGCCACAAATTACCCCTTCTTTTTCTGTATAAATCTTAAAAACATTTCCTACAAGATACCACGTAATTAAGAACGAGATACATTCCAGTGTAAAGATTCAAACCTGAAAATTAATTCTGCAATGGCAAGAGAAAGCAGGAAAGGCAAAGCTTCCTTTCGCAGGAATTGAAGAAGGCCCGGTTTTTCGATCAATGAAAACATGACGATTAATTTCATTTATTGTAAACCTGTTGTGGTCATGTACCCGCCTGCTATCTTACAGGCGTAGGTGCAATGGCTTCCCGGCCAAATTCTACGTATAAATATTCAGGAGATTCTGCAAGCGCCGGTGGGGTGCCCTTTAGCACAGCATATCCAAAAGCACTAAAGAATCGCGTATCAGGATGTGCCAGCCGCACGTGCACATAATCTCCGAAACGCGTAGGTTTAGGGCTTAAAGCAGCGCTGGTCATTGTGCTTGCTTCACCAAACCATACCACAAAGTCTCCAAGTATGCCAACTGCATGGCTTCCAAACGTAGTACCACCGCCCCAGGCCAATGAGATACCGACCTCAAAATTGGAATTGGTGGCCAGGCATGGATAGGCAAATGCATTGTTAGGATTCCAAACCTGGGTTTGCTCCATAAATTTATAATCCTGCGATATGTCAAATTTCGCGATCTGTATATGTGGCTGTGGAAAATTGAATCCGCCGGCGCCACCATTGCCCGCAGCAGCAGTCCACGCAAACCATAGTTGATTGTTCACTTTTGTTGCGCCCAATATCCGGTGATCTTCGCTGATCCAGTCTGTTGAATCAGGTGCAGCGCTTACTATGTTATCCTCGTTATCTTCAGGTTTTACCGTGTTACTGTTTGAGGCTGTCGGCCAGTTCGCGGCGAGTGTGCGGTCTCTCCAGTAAAAGTTGGCATCAGTACCTTTAGAAGAATATATGCGCATTGTTATATTGTCAATATGGGCGGCCCAGTAATTTTCGTCAGCAATATTTTGCGTAGGAGAACTATAAGTGAGAAGATCAGCTATAAAAGCATACTGGAAAGAAAAGCCGGTACCGGCTTGCATTTCCTTTAGTGGAAGTTCAAAGAATAATTTTCCCTGGAACGCATCGGAATTGTTTCCTTTACTATCAGTAGTTCTCTTGAATATATTCGTGTTGATGTAGAGAAAGGCATCACCATAACTGATATCAGGAAAGTCCATCCAGAAAGATGTTCCAAAAGTATCTGAAGTAAAATCCCATTGCCTCCACCACGCACTTTTACCACCTGAAAATTTCTTAAGGTCTGCGGTACTTGCAATGGCAACCTTTACTATACTCTTACCATAAGTACTGCCAGCGCCCACGGATGATTGCACGTATAATACAAAGCAGTCAATAGACGGCACATAATGAATTACCTGGTCGCCGGACCATCCGCCATAAGTGGTATCCGCCGCAAATACTTTTGTAAAGTCAAGATCTGTAAAAGTTTTTCCGCTATCCACCGATATCTTAAGCCAGAGATTGCCGGACATAAGCACTACATCGCCGCCCTTCGCGCCACTCATATCCGGGGGCCAAAGATTGTTTGTAGATGCGCCATTGGTAAATGTGCGGAACGATACCGGTTGTTCCGACCCACCGGATGGGCCGCCGCCACTCCGGAAATCGAGCACATCAGGCGTGTGTGCAGAAGGGATCAATTGGCCAACCAGCCTGCCCTGTGGCACCTTCGGCATTATCTCGTTGTCGTTTAGCTCATGGGGTTCTATCGTCCAGGGCTCGTGTTCTTCCGGCACCTGCACGATACTAACGAAGCCTCTCGATTTCATCGAGTAGCCGCTTCCGTTATTGATGCCGCCGTCAATAAGGCATGGCTCAAATTTACATACCGGCTCAGGAGCCTTCACCTTATCGCAACATTTTTCCAGCTCAGCCTGCAGGTGTGCAATCTTTTCATATTGGGCAGCCTCGGCCGGGTGAGCCGCCTTATACAACTGGTAAAATGCATCAAGCGATTTTGCCATTTGTTTCTGCAACTCAGTTTGCCAATGCGCTTCGTTCAAAATAGTGCAGGACTGCCTGGCGATTTTTTCCAGCAGGCAAATGATCAATTCGTTTTGCTGTGATGTTTTTGCTGATGATAATGATAATGATTCGCGGAGAAGCTTTATCAGCTCTTGTAGATCGCTGCTGCCATCATGACCTTCATACGATTGAGTACCTTGAAAAGAGTCCATAAGATTGTTTAATTAATTTAATTAAAATGAACGTGATTTCAGGTTTCCGAATTTACATATTTAAAATATTCAGTACAATAAAAAAGAAGCTTGTTGTGATAATTTTACTGAATGATTACAAATGGTGGAAAATATTACAAAGTACAGGGATCTTTTTGTGAGGTAGATTTTAGTTATAAGCATTAGATATCTCTTAGTTGATAACGTGCTGAAGTATGTTTGCCGGGGACGTGAAAATTATTTTATAATAAACAACATTTCTTACTTTGCGATCCTTAGCAAAACGCCTGCATGTCCGATTACGCGATTACACTTTATTACAACGAGCTTGAGAACGCCATACATTATGGCGGCACTACCAAAGAAACCGCCATACGATCTGCCTTTCAAAAGCTGCTGGAGAAATATGCAGAAACGAAAGACCTAAAACTAATTGCAGAAATATCTACAAAAAATAAACAGGGCAAACTTATAACGCCTGATGGCACGCTGAAAGACAGCATACGTAACGATTGGGGCTATTGGGAAAGTAAAGATGAGCATGATGATATAAACCAGGAAATAAAAAACAAGTTTGCCATAGGC
>JALYYM010000236.1 GCA_030946565.1 Bacteroidota bacterium
TGCTACCATGCCATTGGGAATGATTATAAATAATCTCGAGAGTAATAGCTCATTTGTGGAGATTCCATTGAAAATTAAATTCGATTTTTTGCAGAGGAAGAATTCAGATTTTTTTATTGCAGGTGGCGTGTCGGCTTATATAATAACGAAGGAGCAGAATATTTATCACGTAACGCTTAACGGAGACAATAAAAAGGTTTTAGGTGTTTATGAAAAAAACAATTACGGATTACCTGCGGTTGCTAATCTAAGCCTTGGATATGAAAAAAACATTTTCAAGAGAGTTAATTTGAGAATAGAACCCTACCTGAAAATTCCGTTAAGAGGTATGGGGGTAGGCAGCTTACCGGTTACGAGTGCTGGATTGCAAATCGGTATCATTAGCCGGTTGCAATAATAATTTATTTACGTGTACTGGTCACCGGTAGATAAAAAAAACCTATGAAGGATAATGCATAATTACAAAAGCATAAACAAAAAAACAGCATTCAAAATATTTTTAAACCTTAAAAAAATAAAACATGAAAAAGATCACCTTTTTAAAAACATCGTTAGCAGCTATTATTATGCTAACCATTAGTTCGTGCAGCAAAAATGCCGATAAAAGCCTTACTCAAACTACACAACCAAAAGTATTGACTGAACAAATGATGTCAGAAAATGGAGCCAATCCAGATGAAGTGGCCGTAAGGGAACGTGGAGAGTCAAGTTCAGAAACAAATGGTTCAGTCAGTAAAAACCAGGAGCATTATGTATATACAGAAACCAACGCCGCTGCCGGTAATGAGATTGCAGTGTATAGAATTAAATCTGACGGATCGCTCATGCACAAAGGCAACGTTGCTTCCGGCGGCAATGGTACAGGGATGGGCTTAGGCTCACAAGGCGCGATCGCTTTAGACAATATGCATAACTGGCTTTTTGCCGTGAATGCAGGCAGTAATACTGTATCATCTTTCAAAGTAAATTTTGATGGAAGCCTTACATTGGCTTATACACAAAAGTCTGGCGGCACTATGCCGGTGAGCCTGACTATTCACGGGAACTTGCTATATGTATTAAACCACGGAACTGATAATACCAGCGGATATTGGGTTGGTGCGAATGGTAGCCTTACTCACATTGAAGGTTCTAATAGGCACCTAAGCTCAACGGCAGTTGATGCTCCGCAAATTTCATTTTCTCCAGGCGGAAATTGGATCATCGTAACAGAAAAAGCAACCAATATTATAGGTACTTTTTATGTAAACAATAATGGCGCGATAAATAATGGAATTTTCACAGCTTCTGTTGGAGCTACTCCTTTTGGTTTCGATTTTTCAAGGGGCAAATTTATGATTGTATCTAATGCTGCAGGTGGTGCGCCAGGAGCAGGTTCTGCCACATCATATACGCTTGGCAATACAGGTATTCCTGCCAGTGTAAATGGTGCGGTTCCAGATCTCCAGGCTGCACCTTGCTGGTTTGCCACTACAAAAAATGGCAGATTTGCATACACCACCAATACGGCAAGTAATAACGTTTCATCTTATTATGTTGATGAGGCGGGGAACTTATACCTGGCACAGGCGGTAGTCGCCACAACAGATGCAGGGCCGGTGGATATTATAGTCTCATCAAATAACTATTATGTTTACGAGCTAAATGGTAAGGCTGGCAGCATTGGCGAATATCACAGAACATTATTAGGGGGCCTTTGGTTAATCGGCAACACTTACGGGCTGCCTGTATCAGCAACAGGGCTTACTTCGTTTTAAAGACAATTTATTTAAACAATACAAAAAGCTGGTTGTTATAATCCATCCCATGTTATAATCCGGTATAGGCAAAAAACCGGAGTTGTATGATAAGGCTGTTTGAAAAGACAGCCTTATTTTTTGTATAAAATTATTTACTGATCTCTTAAAATAGATATTGAAGTAAAAAGACAAACTCTTGAAGGCACAAAGTTTTCAAGAAATGTTGCTTATGCCTCGTTAGGAGTAGCAGCACTTACAGCATTTGTACCATTATTTATTTGGTTTGCAGACAGAGGCAATACCCAAAAAAATCAAACAGAAATACCACAACTACAAGAAGTCATGCAAAACCAATCACAAATACAACAAACTCTTCAAGACTTACAGAAGACATTTTATTCTTTAGATACCAGCGAAAAGAAAGTAACAATCGTGAAATAATGTGCCGTGACTTTGGCTGCCTACAACAAGGTTTTGTGCAAGCGAGGCAGATGTGCTAACAATCAGCAATGGTACATGTTTCAGCCATAGTTCCATCACGTAATTCTGTTGAGTAATAGTAATAACAATGAACTTTTTATCATAAACTTGGCTACAGTTCCTGCGACGGAATTCTATTTTCCCGCCTGCACAAAGCCGCGTCGTTGTAAGATAATTTACTTTTTTATACACGATAACTGTCGCGTGTTTTATCTTTCCAGTTGAAAATTTTTATCTTTTGCCGGCCGGGTTTCCACATTCGCTACTTTCCAACCTGTTCTGTACATCCAGTCTGCCATTTTTTTGAGCTTGGGATAATTTATGTTCTGGGCATTATCCAGCGGCGTGTGGTAATCAGGATGGAGAAGGCTGGTGTACATAATTGCGGGTATTCCCAGGCGTGAGTAAGAAAGATGATCGCTTCTGAAATACCAGTTTTCATTATGTGTTGGAGCGTCCCAGGTTGTGTCCAGTATAAATTTTGGGCCTTCTTTATTGGCGTCTAAAGCCATATTTACAAGATCGCTTGAATTTCTATGCGGTGGTATTGCGCCCAGAATTGCTGCGCTGTCTGTACTATTCCTGCCAATCATATCACCATTTAAAACGGCTACAATATCATCAAGTGGAACAGTTGGGTGTGAAGAAAAATATTTAGATCCAAATAATCCTCTTTCTTCAGCGCCATGGATCACAAATAAGACAGATCTTTTCGGAGGATATTTTACAAAAGCTCTTGCATTTGCCAGCAGGGCAACATCAACACTGCCGTTGTCATCAGCTCCATAATATATTGAGTCACCGCTAACAGGATTTCTTATACCATGCGCATCTATGTGGCCGCTATATAATACATATTCTGATTTTAATTTGCTATCTGTTCCCGCTACTTTCCCTACAATGTTTACAGAAGGGTATGGATATTTTGAGATAACCAGGTTCGCCTTTATCATTCCACTATTATCCTGCAATTCTTTTTTAGCGGCAGCATGTAACCATATTATCGGAACGGTTGTCGTTACATTTACATTTGGCCCTCCGTCTATATCGTAGCTGCCTCTTTTAAAATTCTCTGTTGCATCAGCCCAGGCATTTTCCCCTTCTTCGTCCGCAATAAAAATAATTGCCTTAACGCCTTTTTTTACTAACGGTAACCCATACTTGTTATAAATATACCTGTTGTAGCGCCACGTAGGTAAAGAAACATCTAAATTAATACCCTTTGAATTTGCTTCTATCGCTACCACTTTATCTTTTACATCTAATGCGGAATCTATATCCAATGCATTTCCCAGGTAAACAACGGGCGCTTCGAAACTTATGTTTGCCATTTGTGCAACAGCAACATCCTTCCAAATTGTAAGTGAAGTATTATTTATTTGTATACTTGAATTATCCGCAAGCTGGTTTCGCCATAAAGTAAAATATTGAAGGTAAGTACCATCATCACCGGCCGGCTGTAAACCTACAGACCTGTATTTCTCAGCCATCCATGCAGCCGCTTTTAGTTCATCAACCGTCCCCGCAGAACGGCCCATGAAATGGGCATCGGCTAATGTATATAAATCATTTTTCAGATCTTCCGTACGGATCAGATTCAATCCCGGGGGATTGTTGGATTGTGCTATTAAAACGTTTGCAACTATTACCAGCAAACACAGTAAACTATTTTTTTTCATTGGCCTTTTTGAGAATATGAATGTAGGTATTTATCAAATGCAACCGTGTTTCTATTGGGTGCATGCTTTCAAATTAAATATATACATTTGGAAGATCGCCAATTCTAAAGCTACTTTATTAAATGAATCGTTCTGATTCTATAAAAAAACTTCAGCAACAATCTTCGTGGGATATTATTATTATTGGCGGCGGCGCAACAGGTTTAGGCATTGCGGTAGATGCGGTAAGCCGCGGCTATACTACTTTGCTGCTTGAGCAATCAGATTTTGCAAAAGGCACGTCAAGCCGCAGTACCAAGCTGGTACATGGCGGCGTACGTTATTTAGCGCAGGGAAATATTGGACTGGTATACGATGCTTTAAGGGAAAGAGGTTTGATGCTAAAAAATGCACCGCATGTAGTAAAAAAACAAAGCTTTATTATTCCATGCTATTCCACATTATCCAGACTTAAATATTTAACCGGCTTAAAATTGTACGACTGGCTTTCAGGCCTTTTTAGTTTTGGTGCATCTCATTTTCTTAATAAAGAAAAGACATTGGAGCATCTGCCCGAATTAAATAACGATAATCTGAAAGGTGGAATACAATATTTCGATGGGCAATTTGATGATGCACGCCTTGCAATAAACCTGGCGCAAACGAGCGCAGCCCTTGGAGGAATCTTGCTAAATTATTTTTCAGTAAAGCATTTGGTAAAAGAAGAAGATAAGGTAAAAGGTGTAATTGCCATAGACATAGAAACCAATTGCGAATACGAAATAAAAGCAAAGGTTGTCATCAATGCAACAGGTGTATTTGTTGATGATATTCTGCAAATGGATGCGCCGGAAAGCAGGCCAATAGTGCAACCCAGCCAGGGTATTCATCTTGTGTTTGATAAATCATTTTTGAATAGCAACGATGCTGTTATGATTCCAAAAACAACAGATGGCCGCGTGCTATTTGCAGTTCCCTGGCATGATCATGTATTAGTAGGCACGACTGATACGCCATTACATAAACATTCAACAGAGCCGGTAGCATTGAATGATGAAATAAATTTTATTTTAAAAAACATAAGGCAATATTTTAAACAAGTAAACAAAGCTGATGTGCTGAGTGTGTTTGCAGGCTTGCGGCCACTTGCCGCGCCACAAAAAGAAACCGGTAATACGAAAGAAATTTCAAGAGATCATAAATTGATTGTAAGTCCATCGCAACTTATTACTATTACCGGTGGCAAATGGACTACCTACCGCAAGATGGCTGAGCTGACAGTGAACAAAGCAATAGAAGTTGTTGGCTTAAAAAATAGTTCATGTAAAACAAAGAAACTTCACATCCATGGTTTTACATTACAGCCTCTTACCGGAAATTCTCTTGATATTTATGGGAGCGACCAACAGGCAATAAGGATATTGATAGAAGAAAATCCGTCTTTAAACGAAAAAATAATTGAAGGGTTCCCTTACTTACAGGCCCAGGTTATTTGGGCAGTAAAACACGAAATGGCAAGGACAGTAGAAGACGTATTAGCTCGTAGAATCCGGTTACTCTTTTTAGATGCCAAGGCTGCAATGCAGGCTGCGACTGTTGTTGCTGGTTTGATGATGAATGAACTTGGCTATGACGATGAATGGAAACATAACCAGGTGAAGAGTTTTTATACGCTGGCCAAAAATTATTTAGTCGAACCGTCTCTACGACATGCACTGATCAATTGATAAAACAACAAGCTTGATATGGAGAAATATATTCTTTCATTAGACCAGGGCACTACCAGCTCCCGGGCTATTTTATTTAATAAAAAAGGAAGTATAGTATCGCTGGCTCAAAAAGAGTTTACGCAATATTATCCGCAGCCCGGTTGGGTAGAGCATGATGCTATGGAGATATGGTCGTCACAGGCAACCGTACTTGCTGAGGCTGTAGTAAAAGCGGGCATTGCTGTAACAGATATCGCGGCTATTGGCATTACCAACCAAAGAGAAACAACTATTGTTT
>JALYYM010000243.1 GCA_030946565.1 Bacteroidota bacterium
ATGTAATAAAAGGTGACATGTCTTTAGTAGGAAATAGGCCGCTGCCTATATATGAGGCTGTGAGCCTTACCACAAATGAATTTGTTGAACGGTTTTCAGCGCCCGCAGGAATAACAGGCCTTTGGCAAATAAACAAAAGAGGCAAGGCAGATATGTCAACCGAAGAAAGAATTACCCTTGATATTACCTATTCCAGAAACTACAATTTTGTGTACGATTTAAAAATATTGGCGAAAACTCCTTTGGCAATATTTCAAAAAAGTAATGTATAATTTAGTTCGCCGGTTTCAGGAAAAAAATTGCAATTTTTTAAAACAGTATCGGAGCTATAGTTTGTAGCAACTTTTTTTGAAAGAATATACGACTTCTCTTTTCTATAGAGGTTATAGAGCGACAATTAAAGATTTATTTTCGTTTTGCTTTTTCCCATGCAGCATTTTGACCTTTTAAAAAGTATCTTCTTATACCTAAAATAACTGCAGCGTTCATCATACAAAAATAGTAAGGTATGAATAGGGGCTTAATCTTTATTTGTCTTCTTTCAAAAAGCCAGCCCGCAAAAGCAAAAAGATAAAATAAAGATTGTGCAATCAATAGAAGCTTATAAATTAATTGCGGATCGTAGCTAACAATAATAATATTAAGCGCCAAAGTAATAATCATTAAAAAAGGAGTAACCGTCCAGCGCAAAACCCGATGGCTTATATATTGAAATGTTAGTAAAGGATTTTTAAATGGATTCAATAATGACGTTAAGCGCAGGATAGATTGTATGCCACCCGCAGCGATCCTTATTTTTCTTTTCAACTCTTCACTGGTATTAAGGGAAGTATCTTCCATGGCAAAAGCTTCAGGCTCATAAATAATACGGTAGCCTTTGGAAGCTATTCTAAGCGATATCATAAAATCGTCCAGGATAGTATCTGGTGGCACAGGTTCATATAAATTTGTTCTCACACTGAATAATTCACCCGCTGCGCCTACAACAGAATATAATTCTGAATCCCACTTTTTTAACAGCGATTCATACTTCCAGTAAAATCCTTCGCCGGCAGTAGCATCAGACACGGTTGATACAAGAACCCGTTTTTCGCCGGACACTGCCCCTGTCTTTTGATCAGCATAATGCCTCGCAATATTTATAAGCGCTTCACTATTCAAAAATGTATTTGCATCAGTAAACACTGCCACTTCGGATGTTACCTGCTGCATCGCACGGTGCATGGCATTGATTTTCCCTCTACGCTCCGCAGTGTGCATAAGTAGTATGTTAGTGTAAGGCCTTACTTTATCAGGAGTATTATCTGATGAACCATCAGTTACAAAAATAAAATTGATTTTACCGGCAGGGTAATTTAAAGAAAGAGTGTTACGTATCTTCTCCTCAATAATATCTGCTTCATTATAGGCAGCTACAATAAGCGTAAGTGTGGGAAGGGTATTTAAATTATACACAGCCTTTATTTTACCAAAAAATAATCTTTTGATTTTTATTAAAAAGAATAATAAAATGCCATAACCTGCGAATGTATAAAAAACAATAAAAAGGCTTATCCAGAAAAAATATATCATTGTTTCATAAAGTATTTAGACTTTTTATGAAAGAGCATTGCAACATTCAACTGAACCGGGGAGGAAAATTTGCTTCACTGCTGGTAATTTTATTAGTCAGGTTCCACCAGATAGCATTTCTAAAGACAGGTATAAAATGATATTGTTTTTTTCTTATGTAAGTCAGCAATGTTTTAGGAATAATTACAGTAGTAAAAAAAATAGTAAAGATGACGAATGCAAATCGTGGCGAATGTTTCCTGTTAAACAATATTCTATTTCTGTTCATATAATATTCTTTAAATGCAGATTGCTTACCAACTGTCATAGATTCTTTATGATAAAGCAACGCCTGCATATTCACCCAAACTTCATATCCTGCTTTCTTTATTCTTTCGCACCAGTCCAGCTCTTCATAATAGATAAAAAAATTATCACTCAGCACGCCGGCTTTTTCCATTGCTTCGCGCCTCACAAGCATTGCCGCGCCATGTGCGTATCCTGTTTTACCTGTTAAATAATCATATTGGCCTTTATCTTTTTCAAATTGGCCGATACATTGGTTTCTTGCAGTATAATAATTCATAGCCGTATAGCCGGTATATTGAAGAACATCCTGTTGATCAAAATAATTTATTTTTGGAGAGATCACACCAATCTCAGGATGCTCATCCAGCGTGGCAACGAGGCGCTCAATGAGGGTTTCAGTAACTTCTGTATCATTATTGATAACAAAAAGATAATCGCCTTTTGCATAGGTAATCCCTAAGTTATTACCACCGGTAAACCCTAAGTTTTTTTCTGAACGAATAAATAGTATGCCCGGATATTTAGTTTCCCACTGCGGCACCGGGTTAATAGTACTGGCATTGTCAACTACTATAATTTCAATATTAGGATACTTATTTTTTGCTATAAGCGAATCTAATAAATCTTCTGTAACAGCATTCTGGTTGAGATTGATTGTTATTAGCGAAACAAGTTTCATGTAGATTATAAGAGAATTATAAATTATAAACTAAAAGTACAGGCAAATATTGTTTAATAAAATTAGCTGCACAGCTTTGGAAGGCAGCGTATTATCACATTAATTTCTTCCAGGCGGGGGGCATATTTTTTTCTATCTCGATATTTTTAAACTTTTCACCTTGCCTTGGCCCTTTAGCTTTGGCATCCTGCACCATTCTTTCAATGCCATCTTTCAGCGGTACATTTTTTATCATGTCACCAAAATATTTATGTACTTTATCATGACTGGAATAAGCATGAACAACTTCGTTTCTTGCTTCCAGTGATTGTATTTGTTCTTTTACATCGAAAGCATCACATACAAGGGTTGCTAATTCTTTAACGGTATAAGGCTTATCGGCTCCTATATTAAAAACTTCATTATACGCTTCCGGTATTTCTATGCTCTTTGCGATGACCGGCGCCACATCATCAATATGGCTGAATGCACGGGTTTGCATACCATCGCCAAATATGGTAAGTTTTTTCCCCTGCATGATCTGGTTCATAAAAATGCCAACCACATTCCTGTAGGGATCGCCAATATTCTGACGCTCTCCATATACATTATGTGGCCGGAATATTATATAATCCATACCAAACATTTCGTGCGCCGATTTTAAATCCTGTTCTACGGCAAGCTTTGAAATTCCATAAGGGTCTTCAGGTTGAGGCGTATTATCTTCTTTCATAGGTAATTGATTTGCGCCATATACTGCAATAGAAGATGTAAATACAAAGCACTTAACTGTGCCCGCGTTGATGCTTGCATTAATTAAATTTATACTTCCTATCAAATTATTAGTGTAATTAAACCTGCGGATAAAATGGCTCAACCCTTCTGCAGCATAAGCGGCCAAATGAAAAACATAAGTGAACTGGTGCTCGCTGAATAGCTTATTAATTAAATCAACATCGTTAATAGAGCCGGTAACAAATTGAGCTTTTGGATTTACGTTGTCTTCAAATCCTCCCGACAGATCATCTAAGGCAACAACATCGTACCCGTTATTTATTAAATGATCACACACGTGTGAGCCTACAAAGCCAGCAGCGCCTGTTACTAATACTTTATCCATAGTCATTATTTTTTTTAATATTTATTATGTTTATTTTATTGAGTGAATTTTGAGCGTATTATTTTAAAATTAAAACGCAATTAATTTCTATTAAATATGTTTGAATACTAAAAAGAAAGCAGGATATACGGTAAAACCCAAATACATGATTAACTTTTTTCCGTATAATTTTAAAAAATTTTGGCTTCAATATTTATTTACTAAATTATAACGAAAAAGTACGTGGTTACGATATGTACAAATTAAAACATTTATGAGCAAAACGACCCTATTGTGCATGCTGATTTTGCTGTATTTCACCAGTTGTTCCCAACCCGCCACAAGAATTAGAATAAAATCTATAGAAGCGGGAGAAAATACCGGGCAGGTTTATACCTCCTGGCTGAATGATGATTTAAATAACCTGGTACCAAATTGTTGGAGTGAATCTAATTTTAAATATATTGATATTACTCTTAAGCTTGAAAGCAAATGTAAAATAACACGGCTTTCAATGTATGACTACGAAGGCACTTTTACAGATAACCCAGCGACAATCTATGCCCTTGATGGGGGCCGCAAAACATTAATAGGAACATTTACCGGGGAAAAATACAAAGTTTTTGTTGATATTATTCCGGACACCAATGTAATAGCTGATGCAATTATAATTCATAAATATGCTAATAATATTCCACAAAAAATTCAGGTATTTGGTTATCCTGATGAAACTGATATTATAAATTTAATACCTAAGGCAGTAATTAACTTTAATATTCTACCAAATAAAAAAATAACGGACAGTGCATTCGAATTAACAGCTACGAGCACAAATCATGAAACTCCTGTAACATTCATTTCATCTAACCCGGCAATTGTTTCTGTAGATAACTCAAGTGGCAAATGGATGGCAACAATTGTAAATGCAGGCACTGTGGCGATTACGGCTACACAGGCCGCGAGCCATAAGTTTATAGCTGCATCAGATGTTTCAAATAATTTCATTATTCACCCAAAAGGGTCAACAACAATTATAAATGGAAAAATTCCCATTGATGCTAAAAGATGGTTCCAGCTTACCAATGCAAGTAATGGATTGGATGGATTATTTGATGGCGACACTTTGAAAATTGTTCAAACCAGTTGGGACAAAGTATTAGACAACTATGATTCTTACTACCCGGTGGAAGATGGTGAAGAAATAGACCTGGCAAGTGTGCGTATGTATGATGGCTCAGGTAGCACAGATACCCAGCCGATAACCTTATCCATAATCACCAGCCAGGGGCAAAAAATAAATATTGCAAAATTTACAGGGGAGCAATATAATAAATGGGTTGGGCCCGACCCAATCAATCCTTTACGTTTTAAGCTGCAAACAACTTTTAAGAATATTAAATATTTAGTGATAAACAGTTGGAATTTTTTTCCGAATGAGATTGAATTTTATGGTAATTATACGCCTGGCATTCCCGCAACTCCTGCAATAAAAAAAGCATATCCTCTAAGCAATATGTTTGGCATTAATGGTTTTGAATGGAACTTCGAGTTACCGGAAAAGCCCGCTGTTATAAATGCGCAAAGTTTTCAAGCTGCGAAATCATTTACCGGTTTGCGGCATTATATAGATTGGGAAAAATTAGAATTATCAAAAGGCAGTTATAGTTTTAACCCTACCATTAGCGGTGGTTGGAATTATGATGTGCTATATGATAGCTGTAAAGCAGCAGGCATAGAAGTACTGGCCTGTATTAAAACATTGCCTCCGTGGATGCTTGAAACCTATCCGCCCGATAAAAGAGATAATGAAAACGTTCCTGTGCAGTTTGGTAAAGATTTTTTAAACCCTGCATCTTACATAGAGCAAGCGAAAGTAGCTTTTCAATTTGCGGCCAGGTATGGAAGCAATAAGAATATTTATCGTGCTTTATTAAGTGTAAATAATAAACC
>JALYYM010000296.1 GCA_030946565.1 Bacteroidota bacterium
TTATTACATAGCTTTTTGATATTCTCACCATCCGCGTAAAAAATTTTAACTGGTATTGGATGATATTTTTCAAAAATTTCCTGGAGCCGCTGGCTTATTTATTATATACATTTTTATTGCTTATCTCAATAGATAGGAACAGCTCTATATCCAGGAGAATTCTTTTTGTATATTACCTGGCTGCGTTATTTCTTACCTACTATGCAAATTATTTAAGCTTCACCAAAACATTAGGCGACAATAATTACCTGTATAATTTATTTTTCTTCATTACGGCATGCACTTTTTCTTATTATTTCTACCAGCTTCTCACAGGCAGAATGCGCAAAATGATAGTTATTTTTTTATTAGCTGTAAATCTTTTTTTATTTATTTTCTATGAGATAATAAATAGAAAGTTTGATGGCAGCTACAACAATTATGTAAACGCTGCGTGCTTTCTCAGTATAGTAGTTTATTCGTTTATGTACTTCCACCAACTTCTCCGAAATGTGAATGAACTGAATATTTTACACGAATTTAATTTTTGGCTTATATCCGGCTACCTACTTTATTTCCTTGGTTCGTTTTTTATTGTTTTATTTTATTCCGAATTCACGACGGAATTACGAGGGATGGTATGGGCTTTTCAAAATATAATATTGCTCACCAGCGCTCTTATTGCATTAACCGGAAATCTATGGATAAAATATCGCACATGGCAGCCATAAGCCCCGAGTTTACGGCGATAGTTATGTCCACTATATTTCTTTTGATAGTAGCAACGGGCATTGTAGTGTTGGTATTGGTGTATCAAAAAAAGCAATTGCAATACCTTGGTGAAAGAGAGCAATTAAAAGTAACATTTGATAAAGAAATATTAGAAAGTAAACTGGACATCCAGGAACAAACGTTTAAAAATATTTCGCAGGAAATTCATGATAATATAGGCCAGATTTTAAGCCTTGCAAAAATTACTGTGAATACTATTGATTGTAAAGAAGATGATTCCCTGCAGGAAAAGACAACTGCATGTGCCGAATTAATAGGGAAGGCCATTAACGATCTCCGGAATTTGTCAAGAAGCCTTAACGCTGATTCTATTCTCGCAATGGGGTTGATAAAATCTATTGAGTATGAATTGGGGCTTATTAAAAATACCGGGAAGTTTGATACAACGCTAATGCTTGAAGGAACTCCGTATACGCTTTCCCAAAAACAGGAATTGGTGCTGTTTCGTATTTTTCAGGAGGCTATAAATAATATAATCAAGCATTCTAAAGCATCTGAAATAAATATGAACATCACTTATAATTCAGCTAATTTTATTATGCATATCTATGATAATGGAATTGGTTTTAATACCTCAGCCGCTTCTGAAAAGGCATCGTCTTCTTCTGGTATTCGCAATATAAGGAGCCGGGCAGGCGTCATCGGGGCTAATTGTAAAATCAATAGTGAAGAAGGGAAAGGCACCCGTGTGATTATTACTTTACCTGACAAATAATAGGGCATGCCTGAAAAAGCGAATGTAGTATTGGTAGATGATCATAGCTTGTTGAGAAAAGGCCTTGCAAATCTTATAGAAAGCTTTGGAGAATATAAGATCTCATTTGAGGCTGATAATGGCAAAGATTTTATTGATAAACTAAAAGCAAAGCCATCGCCACATGCGGTGTTGATGGATATAAATATGCCTGAAATGGACGGTTACCAGGCTTGCCTCTGGCTCAAAAATAATCACCCTGAAATAAAAGTACTTGCCTTATCTATGTATGATAATGAAAGCGCTGTTATAAGAATGTTCAAGGCCGGCGCCAGGGGATATATTTTAAAAGACTGCCACCCTTCAGAATTAAAGACTGCCCTGCATTCGCTTATTACCAAAGGCTTTTATTATTCTGAAATGGTGACCGGCAAGCTTATCCACACAATTAATTCAATGGATGCGGAAGATAGCGGGATAAAAAATGTTGTGCAATTAAGTGAACGTGAAATCAGTTTCTTAAAATTAGTTTGCACCGAATCAACTTATAAAGAAATTGCCGAGCAAATGTTCTTAAGCCCGAGAACTATTGATGGCTATCGAGATGACCTTTTTCGGAAATTAAACGCCAAAACAAGAGTGGGCCTTGTAATGTATGCCATAAGAAATAGTATCGTGAATGTATAAGAAATTTTTAGCTTAGTGTTGCTAAATATTGCTTTCTTTTATTTTTCAAACGTCTAATAATTGCGCTGATAATTCGAATGTATTGGCGTTGACATAAATTTAACCTTCGTAATTTTGATATTGTTTAATAATCCGGAAAATCTGCATAGTATTTGTATGTAAGTTTTTATGCCTAGAATTTTTGTTATAGATGATGATAAAGACCTTCTGAAAGTGGTAAAATCGCTATTGCTAAAAAAGGGTTTTGATGTGTCTACTTATTCAGATTGGGATATAGCAAATATTGCTTTGAGAAAATACCAGCCGCAGCTGATTTTGTTGGATGTTTTTCTTGCAGGGATTGATGGCCTTGATGTCTGTCAAAAGTTAAAAGAGAACGCAGCAACGAGGCATATTCCAATTCTTATATTTTCTGCTTACCCACGGGTAGCGGAAACTGCAATTTATGAATACGGTGCGGATGATTTTATTGCAAAGCCTTTTGAATTAACCGACCTGATAGAGAAAGTCCATGGAATTTTGTCCCGCAAAAATGCATCTGTTTAACCCTTTCAAAGTTAGCTCAGGTTAACTTGCTTTTTAGGAAACTTTCTATTGTATTACATGGTAAAAAAAAAGGTTTTTTACTTATGCTGATTTCTATGACCTGTCCATGTACAGCATAATTACCTACAATTGTATTGGACATAACACTTACGTCAAAGCTGCCGGAAGAATTATTACCATCAAACATTCCCTTTTGACCTTCAATCGCAGATTGCACCTTAGCAAGAACCCCGGATATATCACCGGAAAAAGGGATAGAAAAATTACAACTTGACATGTTTACAAATTATTTTTTTTATAAAATCGTAAGATAAATATTAATGAGATAAGGATTAAAAAAATCAATCATTGGCCAAAACTTTTTTAGATTCCTATCTGGTATTTGTATCGTGGTTTATCTAACTATAAGCCTTGACTCAAATTATTTGTAGAATTTTATTCCCGCTCAAATAATTTGTAATTACTTGTGTGGAAGTATCTTCATTTAATTCTTTGCTCAGTATAATTGCCTGTCATTTTTTTTTGTCCAATTTTCAAAAACCTGGAATGCGCCGGGGAGGTTTAAATTAATAATGGGAATTTTTCTTTCATCATGATTCACATTCATTTCAGAATAGATCATTGAGTCGTCAAAGCCTATAGAAGCGGCATCTTCACGACTATTGGCAAAATATACAACGGAAGGCCTTGCCCAATAAATGGCGCCCAGGCACATTGGGCACGGTTCGCAGGATGCATATATTTCGCATCCATCAAGTTGAAAAGCGCCAAGTTGCGTACATGCATCCCTGATAGCAACGACTTCGGCATGAGCTGTAGGATCTGTATTGCAGATCACCCTGTTATTTCCTCTCCCGATTATTTGATCGCCTTTTACAACAATACACCCAAATGGGCCGCCTTCATTGTTATCCATTCCTTGTTGTGAAAGCCTGATAGCTTCCATCATAAATTTTTCTTCCCGCGTCATATTTATAAAGGTAGTGCTTGGTGCTTATTTATTTTGAGCTAGCAATGGATAGAAAATTTACGGCAATAAAAAGTCTAAGAATTAGGATCGAACTCGTCCTTTGCGAGCCGGCCTGTCGGCAAACAGAGAGCCGAATAAGCTTTATTCATAATAAATCTTGCGGCGACACTTGTCCCCGGCTATCTTTGGGGAAAGCAATCTCCTTGGAGACGAAGTACGCATTCCCAAGGAGATTGCCACGGAAATATGCTTAGTTCTTTTTACCTCCAAACCCTTTGCATTTCACGCATATTTCCTGCCAATGACACATTAGGAAGCTGCCTGTAAATCAATCACAGTCATATTATATTTCTTTACCAATTTATGTAGTACTGCTTTTTCTCTTTTTACAATCTGTTCCTCATATTTCTTTGTTCCAGCTT
>JALYYM010000314.1 GCA_030946565.1 Bacteroidota bacterium
GCCTTCTGATGACGATGTATGATGGCAGGCTAAGACTATGCAACCAGGTAGTGAATGAAGTAAGAAGGCATTTTGAAGATTTGGTATTTGCAAGCGTTATTCACCGTAATACTAAGTTAAGCGAAGCACCAAGCTTCGGCAAGCCCGCCATCCTTTATGATGCGGAAAGTAAAGGCGCAATAAATTACCTCAATCTTGCAAAGGAAGTATTGCAGAGAAATAATATGACGAAGATGACGCAGAAGGAGAAAGTGCTGGAGGCGCCGTAGATTGGTTAATTAGTTGATTAGTCAATTAGTCAATAGTCAATAGTCAATTAGTCAATCAGTTAACCAGTAACCCGGTAAACTAATAAACCAGTTAACCCGGTAAACTAATAAACCAATAAACCTATTAACCAAAAAATGAAATGACAACTCCCAATAAAAAAGATGCACTCGGAAAAGGCATAAGGTCTTTGCTACAAAACATTGATACCGATCTCTCAGCGACTTCGGAGCATCTAAAGAAAGAATCACATGAAAAATTTTCGCAAATAAACAGGCGGATTCCTCTTGACATGATTGAGGCAAACCCTGATCAGCCAAGGCACGATTTTGATGCAACTTCATTAAGTGAATTGGCAGCTTCGGTTAAGATGCATGACATTATTCAACCACTCACTGTTTCAAAACTTACCAATGGAAAATATAGAATAATAGCCGGGGAGCGTAGATATCGTGCGGCTAAAATAGCCGGCCTTGCTGATGTTCCCGTCTACGTGAGGGAAGCGAAGGATTCAAAAATATTAGAGCTTGCCCTGCTCGAAAATTTGCAGCGGGAAGACCTCAATGCGATTGAAATTGCCTTAAGCTACAGGCAGCTTATGGACGAGATGGATTATACACAGGAGCAACTCGCAGAGCGCATGGGGAAGGAAAGAAGCACCGTTACCAATTACATCAGGCTGCTAAAATTGCCCCCGGATATACAGGCTGCTGTAAGAAATGGGATTATAAGCATGGGCCATGCACGTGCGCTTATAAATGTTGATATGATTGACAAGCAACTTTTTATTTACAATGAAATAAAAAACAAAGAACTTTCCGTGCGCCAAACAGAGGAATTAGTAAGAAAGCTTTACGCTCCTAAAGATGCTGTTAATAATTCGGTAAAACCTTCGCTGCCACCCAGTCTCAAAAAAATTGAAGATAATTTAGCATCTCACTTTAGCACCAAAGTGAAAATGACACAAACTAAAAAGGGAACCGGCAGTATCGTTTTCGATTATTATTCCACTGAAGAATTGAATTCGATTTTAGATAAAATGCAGGTGACCGTGGATTAAGCTTATGCTAAAAATATCCTTACTTTTTACCATCTTTTTTTTCCTTTTCATTGTTGAAAACAACCTCTTTGCGCAGCAAAAGAAAGACTCTGCTTCTGCTGATAAAGGCACCCGGATTGACATGAACAAACCCAACGAGGATACGCTGTTCATAAAAGGGAATAACACAGCAGATACATCCGGAAAAAGTTTACTTGCACTTGACACAACCAAGAAAAAATTCAATCCTAAAGTTGCTACTTTTCGATCCGCAGTGCTGCCAGGCTGGGGACAAGCTTACAATAAGAAGTATTGGAAAATTCCGATAATTTATGGAGCCTTAGGAACTACCGGTTATATTTTTTTTTATAATAAAACAACATATAAACTCTTGCGCAAAGCAGTAGTACTCAAGTCCGATACGGACACTGCTAATGATGCTCAAATAGACCCACGATTCCGGGCATTATCATTAGAAGCTATAAGAACAAATAGAAATATTTTCCGGCAAAACATAGATTATTCTGTTCTGTTTTTTTTGATATTTTGGGGATTGAATGTTGTAGACGCCACTGTTGACGCACATCTTAAAGGTTTCGATGTATCTCCCAGTATAACCATGAAAATAACACCCGGCCTTAATTATCTTTCTAACAGCGCGGGCCTGTCTTTAATTTTTACTTTCAAAGACAAACATTCAAAAGTTTTAACTTCGCTGCCGTAAATATTTAGTTTCATTCCTTATTAATTTTTCAACATGAATATTGCTTTGATAGGATATGGCAAAATGGGAAAAGCTATAGAAGAAATTGCCCTGCAAAAAGGCCATAATGTTGTGCTTAAAATAGACGATCAAAACCTTAATGACCTCACAAAAGAAAATCTTAGAAAAGCGGACGTAGCCATTGAATTTACCATGCCCCAAAGTGCGGTAGCCAACATCCTGCAATGTTTTGATGCAGGCCTTCCGGTTGTTTGCGGTACAACAGGCTGGCTTGAGCAAAAGAATTTTATAGAAGAAAAATGTAAAAAAGCAAATGGCACTTTTCTTACAACTACCAATTTTAGTATTGGCGTTAATATCTTTTTTGAGCTTAATAAAAAACTCGCCATGTTAATGAAGCCACATACAAATTATGAAATAGAAATTGAAGAGGTTCATCATGAACAAAAGAAAGATGCACCAAGTGGCACTGCAATCACACTTGCAGAAGGTGTTATAGAAAATTCACCAGTAAAAAATAAATGGGCAAATGAATTTTTCAAAAATAAAAATACTCTCTCCATAATAAGTAAGCGGATTGATGCTGTGCCGGGCACGCACATAGTAAAGTATACCTCAGAGGTCGACGATATTGAAATAGTTCATACCGCACATAACAGGAAAGGCTTTGCTGCCGGAGCTTTAATGGCGGCTGAATTTATTCATGGTAAGAAAGGAATTTTTAGTATGAAAGATGTACTTGGTTTATGAGAACTTATTTTGCAAAAATTTTCATTACGAGCCCAATAAAAAAATTTGTGCGTATAGGGGTTAAACAAATAATTAATTAAAATTAAAATTTACAGGATAACATTTTAGTCATTTTACAGCATAGGCTTAATAGCTGTTTTTACCGGGGTTAGTACTGCCGGATTTTAAATTTTCAATCATATCATTTGTCATCTTCATAATATCATATTCAGGTTTCCAATTCCAGTCACTCTGAGCTATAGAATCATTTATGCTTTGTGGCCAGCTTTCAGCTATTTGCTGCCTGTAATCAGGTTTATAAGTAACTGCGAAGGCGGGTATATATTTTTTAATTTCGGAGGCAATTTCCTTTGGAGAAAAACTTATAGCGGAAATATTATAAGATGTTCGCACCGTAATTTTTTTAGCGTCAGATTCCATCAGTTCGATAGTCGCTCTTATTGCATCGGGCATATACATCATAGGCAAGTAGGTGTCTTCCCTTAAAAAGCAATTATATTTTTTTTCATCAAGCGCAGCGTGAAAAATTTCAATAGCATAATCTGTAGTGCCACCTCCCGGATCACTTTTATAACTAATTAATCCGGGATAACGAAGGCTTCTTACGTCTACACCATACCGTTGGTGATAATAATTGCACCAGAATTCCCCTGCGTATTTACTAATGCCATACACAGTAATCGGCTCAATAATAGTTTGCTGGGGGCAATTTTTTTTAGGGGAAGATGGCCCAAAAACAGCTATGCTGCTGGGCCAGTAAATCTTTTGCAAATTTTCTTCTTTAGCAATTTCCAGCACATTAAGCAGGCTTTGCATATTAAGATGCCATGCCAGTGCCGGGTTTTTTTCACCGGTAGCAGACAGTATTGCGGCTAATAAATATATTTGAGTAATGTTTTGCCTTATCACCTGCACGTGCAACATTTCTTTATTCATTACGTCAAGACTGACATACGGCCCGGTACCTTTCAGCAGGTTATTTTCTTCTCTAAGGTCAGAGGCAATCACATTCGCACCGCCATAAATTTTTCTTAACTCAAGTGTAAGCTCTACGCCTATTTGCCCGGATGCGCCAATTACCAAAATCTTATCTTTTATCATAATTTTTTAAACTGGCAACAAAGTAAATTGAAAAAAATCTATAGAAAAAATTTAGTGACATAAGTAAATCCCTTAACCGAATTAGATGCACGAAGTACACGAATTGAAAAACACTTTTGTTTCAAAAGAATTCGTGTAATTCGTTTTTTAAAATTCGTGTTATAAAAAATAGCAAGTTCCGGGTAGGCTCGCAGCTTAGTCTCATTTATTTTTGCGTAATAAAATTAATATATGAAAGAGCAGGAAAAAACAAATTACAGCCGCATAGAAGAAGCGATAAGTTATATAAACAAAAATTTTAAATCGCAACCTGGGTTGGAAGAAATAGCAGGAAAAATACATGTAAGCCCTTTCCATTTTCAAAAGATATTTACTGAGTGGGCAGGTGTAAGCCCAAAGAAATTTTTGCAATACATAAGCGTGGATTATGCAAAAAATCTACTAAAAGAAAAACAAGCTACATTATTCGATACTGCTTATGATACTGGCTTCTCCGGCACCGGCCGCTTACATGATCTTTTTATAAAAATAGAAGGAATGACGCCGGGCGAATTTAAAAATGGCGGCGAAAATCTTTCAATCAACTATAGTTATGCTGAAAGTCCTTTTGGAAATATGCTGGTCGCATCCACTTCAAAAGGGATATGCCACATGTCTTTTATTGAGAGCGAACAAGAAGCATTACATAAACTGCAGCATAATTTTCCGAATGCTGCATACAAACAAGTAGTTGACCTTATTCAGCAAAATGCCTTATATATTTTTACACACGATTGGAGCAAACTCGATCAAATAAAACTGCATCTGAAAGGAACTAGCTTTCAAATTAAGGTGTGGGAAATGTTACTGAAAATTCCTATCGGCAGGCTTTGCACGTATGGCAATATTGCAAAAGAAATAGGGAATGCAAATGCTTCAAGAGCTGTAGGCACAGCTATTGGCAGCAATCCCATTGCTTATTTAATACCATGTCACCGCGTGATAAGGTCCACCGGTATTACAGGGGGATACATGTGGGGAGAGACTAGAAAAACTGCTTTGATCGGCTGGGAAGGCGCCAGAGTAAATGGTTAATTATAGCTAAGGCCAAATCCAATTACCATTTATAAAATTTAGCCAAAACAATCTAATGGAAGGCTTTGAATCTTGTCAAACATTTAAACAGTAAACTTTCCAACTAAAGTAGGGGCAACGATGGCATAGCCTCTGCGTAGAGGTGGCTACTTTGCCCTCGTTCTCCCGCTCCTGGCGGCTTTATCCGGGGCTGCAACGCTTTGTTATCCTTTTTGTTTTTCTTCTTCATGGTTTTTACTGCTTCAAAAAAAACTTCCCTGCTTTAAAGATTCTGCCCTTTGCTCCACTTTCATTACAAAGGCTTCTGCTGACTTCTGCTTTCTTTCCATCGCTTTAGCACTCTCTACGCGTCCGCAAAAAAAACAGATCTCCCCATGGTAAGCTCACAATTCTCCTCCATTGAAAGACCGGCGCTTCCTGGATTTTACTTTACAGTAAACACCCTTACTTTGGACTAACAGTTCCATTAGAGAACTATGGCATGCATGGCGCACAAAAAAATGCCCCGTTTGAGCGGGCAAAAATATATAAACTAAGCTTTTACTTCAGGTTCAGTATCATCGGGTTCTTCCACAGGAGCTTCACTTGCAGGATTATCT
>JALYYM010000319.1 GCA_030946565.1 Bacteroidota bacterium
GCCCCATCATATTTATCCTGGTAAGTTTTTACTTTAGCATCCATATTCAGGCTTTGATAAATTTTCTGCATCAGGTTGTTTATTGACTTATACCTTGATTTATCTGACTTTTTATAACCTGCTTCTAATGTTGCCAACGATTTATCTGCATAAGGTATGGCCTTATTAAAGTTTGCTTTTGATTCAGCATTAATATCAGCTTTCCTTTTTACATCTTCCGGCTTGGTGCTTTTTATTTTAGTAGCGGAATCTCTTAGCTCAATGCCAAGGTTATAATAATATTGCGCATAAAGCCAGTTGTTATTTACATCAGCCGGATCTATTTTGTAAGCCGACTCTACCTGCTCTCCCAATGTTTTCATTAGTGCCTGCTTATCATTAATGGTAGTGCCCTCATCGCTATTGTATAAGTAACCAAAAATATCGTTAGCATAATTGAAATGATAAGCAAGGCTGTCAGGATATTTTCCTACTAATTCATCATATTTTTTAAACAAGGCTGGCTGATCCTTCTTTTCCCTGAAATAATCCATTTCAACTAATGTAAAATAATCACTATTAGGGAAAAGCTTTTTGCCAAGATCAGCATATTTCATCATGTTGGCTTCATCTTTCGCCTCTTTATAATGCAAGGCCAGCCACTGGTATGGAATTACATAACCTGAATTGTCGGCATCTCCTGCTGTGCCTGCAATATTAGCGTCAGCGAGCATTTGGAAATACTTCTTAGCTGCGTCATTATTCTTAGCATTGAGTGCGGCTTTTCCAATGTTCAAAACCAAAGTAGTATCCACTGCGCCTATGGTAGCATATTTTTTTTGCGCAATGTATTGGCCTACGTCATTTGCTTTTATAAACAGGTTCATCGCATCTTCATAACCTTCTTTACTTCCGGCGGCGGCGGCATCATTAAACGCCTTTGCCCCTGCCGAATAGTAGCCGCTATAAAGATCAAATAAAGCTTTGTACTGATCTTGTATTGCCATCAGCGAAACTTTAGTGTTGGTTGAATCTGCAATCGCCTTTTTGTAAGCATCTAATGCTTCTGCCCTTGCGTCGCCGGTTATTAAACTTTTATACTGTTCGGAATCAGCAATCTGGCCATAAATTTTCGCTTTCATATAAAGAGCTTCACCATTAGATGGATCTTTTGCGACAAGGCCATCTATTTCGGTTTTGGCTTTATCAAGTTGTTTTGCATCAAGATATGATTTTGCTTTTTTCATATCCTGTGCAAACAAAAACGAAACAAAAAATGTAAGTAATAAAGAAAAGACTATTTTTTTCATATATGATTGTTTATTGATTTTCAATATCGTTATCGTTTATATCTAAATTTTTATCTTCATCATTGTCTTCTGTAGAATTGTCACTTGATGGAGATTTTTCGGAGGTAATTTCTTCTGCCGCCGAATTTGGCTCCGGTGCTGATTCCGGTCCATTTATAGCTTCTTCCTCAGGATCTTCTTCTTCGTGTTCAGATAATTTTGTGATTGCCGCGATTTCATCTCCTTCATCAAGCTTAATTAATTTTACACCTTGTGTCGCTCTGCCCGCTTCACGTATGGTAGCAATCGAAGTGCGGATCGTAACGCCGGACTTACAGGTGATCATCAGATCTTCTTTTTCACTTACACATAGAAGACCGATAAGTGATCCTGTTTTTTCAGTAACGTTTATAGTTTTTACTCCTTTGCCTCCCCTGTTGGTAATCCTATATTCTTCAACTGCTGTTCTTTTACCAAAGCCTTTTGCACTTACCACTAAAACACTTACGTCCGGATCATCACTATTAACACAAATCATACCAACCACTTCATCATTTTTACCATCAACAGAAATACCATATACACCTATAGCGCCTCTCCCTGTTGGCCTTACTTTTTCTTCAGGAAATCTTATCGCCCTTCCCCCGTTGATCGCCATCATTATTTGCTTTTTACCATCAGTTAAGCAAGCTTCCAGGAGTTGGTCGCCTTCGTTTATGGTAATAGCATTTACACCATTCTGCCTTGGCCGGGAAAAATCCGCAACCCTTGTTTTTTTAATAATTCCCTTCCTCGTGCAAAGAACTATATAATTATTATTGATGTATTCTTCATCATTCAGGTCCTTGATATCAATAACCGCCCTTACTTTATCATCCGGCGGAATTTGCATAAGGTTCTGCAACGCCCTGCCTTTGCTTTGTTTATCACCTTCGGTGATTTCATAAACCTTTAACCAAAAGCATTTACCCTTTTCAGTAAAAAATAAAAGCGTGTGATGTGTAGACGCCACAAAAAGATGTTCAATATAATCTTCCTGCCTGGTGCTGCTGCCTTGTGCTCCCCTGCCGCCCCTGCGCTGCTGCCTGTATTCACCGGCGGATGTGCGCTTGATATAACCAAGATTTGAAATAGTAACTACTACGTCTTCCTCTTCTATCAGGTCTTCCATGCTTATCTCATCAGCGAGATAGGTGATTTCTGTTTTACGGGCATCACCAAATTTTTGCTTTATTTCATCCAGTTCATCTTTAATGATCTGGAACCTCATTGGTTCACTATCCAGTATCTCTTTCAAATGTTGAATGAGCTTCATTATTTCTGCATGCTCATCTTTTATCTTATCCCGCTCCATACCGGTAAGGCGTTGCAATCTAAGCTCCAGCACGGCTTTCGCTTGTATATCACTCATACCAAAATTAGCCATCAGGCCTTCTTTTGCTACATCAGGCGTTGCTGAGTTTCTTATGAGTGTTATTACTTCATCAAGATGATCAAGCGCAATCAGGTAACCTTCTAATATGTGCGCTCTTTCTTCGGCTTTTCTTAATTCAAATCTTGTTCTGCGAACGATCACCTCATGCCTGAAATCTACAAATTCTCTTATAAGATCTTTGATGTTTAATATCCTTGGCCTGCCTTTTACCAGCGCAACATTATTGATTCCAAAAGAAGTCTGCAGCTCGCTATGTTTGTATAGATGATTAATTACAACTTGTGCAATTACATCTTTTTTAAGCTCCACAACTATCCGTGTGCCTTCCTTGTTATTGCTCTCATTATTTACATCTGATACGCCTTCGATAACCTTATCATTTATCAGGTGCCCGATTTTTTCAGTAAGAGTGTCCCTGTTCACCTGGTAAGGCACTTCTGTAATTACGATTTTCTCCCTGCCGGTTTTAGAAGTTTCTACAGTAACTTTTCCTCTCAATACCACCCTGCCGCGGCCAGTATGCAAGCCTGCTTTTACACCTTCATATCCATGAATGATACCACCCGTGGGAAAGTCAGGCGCCTTCACAATTTTTATAAGATCATCAATAGTAATTTCTTTATTATCAATGTAGGCCATGCAGCCATCTATCACCTCAGTCAGGTTGTGTGGCAACATATTTGTCGCCATACCTACAGCAATGCCACTGGATCCATTTAATAGTAATTGGGGAATGCGTGTAGGCAACACCGTTGGTTCCTTCGTTGTGTCGTCGTAATTAAGCTGAAAGTCGATGGTATCCTTTTCAATATCATCCAGCATTGTTTCCGCAATTCTTTCAAGGCGTA
>JALYYM010000336.1 GCA_030946565.1 Bacteroidota bacterium
TACAAAATCCATCCAATTCATTCCGGCAAATTTTGCGGCAACGTAAAATGAATATTCAGCTTTTTCAAATAGAATTACGGCTATTTCGAGGCGGATCATCTTTTCCTGTTCTTCGGAAAGCTGAAGGTTTGTATCGTCAATAGTGATCATAAACTTTGAAAATTTATTCAAAGGTACTATAAAAATAAGGCGTCTTTGCCTCGAACTCAGCGCTGCACGTGTCCACCATTTTATACACTCTCTCTATGCCAAACTCTTTTCTTTTTTGATAAATATATTCATCCGTGCTTCCATCTTTTAGTATCCGTGCTATTTGCTCATCTCCGAAACCAAGCTGCTTCGCCTTTTGTAAAAGTTCCGGGGTAATCGTTTCGAGTGTTGTCTTCAAAAGCTCTTTTTCGCAATTACATATTTTTTGAATCTGGTAGATAAACCAACGGTCAATGCCTGTTGACTCACAAATGCGACGCACGCTTACACCAATCATCAATGCATCTTTGATTCTGAATATGCGATCCCATTTAGGAATTTTAATGTATTCGATAACTTCTTCAGCATACATCAGGCTTTTGCCATAATAGCCAAGGCCAACCGCTTCATTTTCTAAACTCTGACAAGCTTTTTGAACCGCTTCGGCAAAGCTCCTACCAATTGCCATTACTTCTCCAACAGATTTCATCTGTAAGCCAAGCGTATCGTCGGCGCCCTTGAATTTATCAAAATTCCACCGCGGAATTTTCACAATCACATAGTCAAGTGCCGGTTCGAAATAGGCTGATGTGGTTTGCGTAATTTGATTTTTTAATTCATCCAGGGTAAATCCGATCGCGAGCTTGGCAGCGATTTTTGCTATGGGATAACCAGTAGCCTTACTCGCTAATGCAGATGACCTGCTAACACGTGGATTTATTTCTATGGCGATCAATTCTTCGGTTTGCGGGTTTAAAGCAAACTGCACATTACAACCTCCGGCAAAGTTTCCAAGATCCCGCATCATCGCTACCGCAGTATTACGCATGTTTTGATAAGCAGTGTCGCTTAAAGTCATTGCCGGCGCAACTGTAATAGAATCCCCTGTGTGGATTCCCATCGGATCAAAATTTTCTACTGTGCAAATGATGACAACGTTATCATTATCATCGCGCAATAATTCCAATTCAAATTCCTTCCATCCAAGCATTGCTTTTTCAACCAACACTTCATGCATTGGAGAGGCAGTAAGGCCACGGTTTAGCGCTTCATCAAGATCATCTTTAGAATGCACGAAACTTCCGCCCGTTCCCCCCAGCGTAAAGGATGGCCTTATCACTAAAGGGAATCCGATTTCCTGGGCAAACTCTTTTCCTTCTAAAAATGAATTGGCCGTTTTAGCAGGTGCTACAGGTACACCCGTCTCAATCATCCATTGCCTGAATTTTTCCCTGTCCTCGGCTTTATCAATGGCTTTAATATCAACACCGATCAGTTTCACATTATATTTCTCCCAAATGCCGAGTTCATCTCCTTCTTTACAAAGGTTCAAGGCAGTCTGTCCACCCATAGTAGGCAGTACAGCGTCTATGCTATTTTCTTCAAGTATTTGTTCAATGCTTTCAACTGTAAGTGGAAGAAGGTAAACCTTATCAGCCATCATCGGGTCAGTCATGATGGTTGCCGGGTTACTATTTATAAGAATTACTTTAATTCCTTCCTCACGGAGACTCCGTGCAGCCTGCGTTCCTGCATAGTCGAATTCGCAAGCTTGCCCAATAATAATTGGCCCCGAGCCTATAATTAAAACTGATTTGATGGAGTGATCTCTTGGCATTTATCTTTTTAATCGATGGGCGCAAAAATAAATGTAAATGTTGAAAACGTATTTATAAATGCGCATCGAATTTTTTTACGAGTTGCCTAAAGGTGTTAGTAATCTTTTGCATACTTTTAACAAAACTTATTAATCTATGAAACAAAAATTTGCCTTAACGTTAGGCTTGCTTTTTCTTGCAGGCACAACCCTACACTCATTTGCAGCTTTTATCGTCCCGAGGAATATGGTCGAAAATCCTGTAACACCTGACTCCAAAACTTTCTCATCAGCCTTTTCGGAATTCACGCATCTTTCAAGGAAGGAACGTAAATCACGCATTAAGGACGTGAAGTCAGAAGTGAAAAAATTTAAAACCGAAAGGCGTGAAGGCAGTGAACCAAGCACTAACCAGTTATTATTGGTTATCCTTGCCATTCTATTACCCCCATTGGCTGTTTACCTTCATGAAGGTGAGATAAATAACAAGTTCTGGCTTGATCTTATTCTTACACTGTTGGGCTTTCTTCCGGGAATTATCTACGCTTTAATCGTAGTTCTCGCTAAATAACTTATATCAATAAATACAAAAAGCAGGCTTCGGAAACGAGCCTGCTTTTGTTTACTTCAACATTATTATAGTTATGATAGATAGGCATTATCATTTTTGCCATATAATTCCTTCAACATTTTTTTTACGACGTAAATTTTTTCTATCCAATCGTTTTCTCCTTTTGATTTCATTTCACTCATATACTGCTCCACCTTTTCCACTGTGTTCTCAGCATTATCAAGCAGGTTATCTGTAGTTTTTTTAAGGTGATCAAAAAATGCATCTCGATCTTCTTTTGGCATACTATAAAATTTTAATAGTGCTACACCAATAGACGCTCCGAAAATAAGTGCTGTAATGGTAGATGATTTGGGCATGATATTAATTTTAAATTTTTAGACGTTAATTTGTAATTCTATGAAAATACTTTGTAATAAAAATCATCTAATACATAAACCGTTCCTATTTTTTCTGCTGATATTTTTCAGTTTGCAAGGGCTTTGCCAGGTGTTTGCGGCAAGGCAATATCCCAAAGGGTATTTTATTTACCCGGTTGAAGCGAAGATCGGCCTCGCGGCAAATTTTGGTGAACTACGCCCAAATCATTATCACATGGGGCTTGATTGCAGGACTGGCCAGGTAGAAAATAAGATAGTGAAAGCCGCTGCTGACGGGTATGTTGCCCATATAAGGATAGAACCCTTTGGCTTTGGCCAGGCCATTTATGTTGATCATCCAAATGGATTGACAACTTTGTATGGCCACGTAAATTCTTTTTTTCCAGCGCTGGATGAATATGTAAAAGAGCAGCAGTATAAATTAAAATCATGGAAAGTTTTCCTTGATATCCCACCGGGGATGTTTCCTGTAAAACAAGGACAGTTTATTGCAAAAAGTGGTAACAGGGGCGGTTCCCAAGGCCCACATTGCCACTTTGAAATAAGAGATACAAAAACAGATAAAGTTTTAAATCCCCTGCTTTTTGGATTTCCAATTGCAGACAATGTGCCGCCGGCAATTTTGCGTTTAGCCATATACGATAGGTGCCTGAGTACTTACAGCCAAAGCCCGAAATTGTTTAGTTTAAAAAAGGTAAACGGCGATTATACAACAACGACCGGGGTAATTTCTGTGAATACAGATAAAATAAGTTTTGGCATTTCAGCAAATGATAAGGTAAGCGGTTCGTCTAATCCCAATGGCATTTACGAAGCAATACTTTATCTTGATGGTGAAGCAATCACGAGCTTCCGGCTTGATAGTATAGGCTATGATGAAACACGATACCTGAATGCGCATATTGATTATAGAACCAAGGCTGCCGGCGGACCTTACATTGAGCATCTTTCAAGATTGCCTGGCTACCCCGAGAGTGTTTATAAAGATATAAAAGGAGATGGCGTAATAGAATTAGGAGATGATAGCGTACATACGGTTGAGATAGTTGTGAAGGATACCTACGGCAATACATCTAATCTTAATTTTAAAATAAAAAAAGGAATTATCAGGGAGAGTGCAAACCTTGCTGATCCTGCTTCTTATTATCAAAAGAATGAATTTCATCCCTGGTTTGTAAATGTTTTTGAGAGTGAAGATTTGCAGCTTATTTTAGGGCCGGGAGACTTATATG
>JALYYM010000424.1 GCA_030946565.1 Bacteroidota bacterium
GATCAAATCGATTCTACCATCATGATTGATATCTGAAGTATGAATAGCGTTTACGGAGGAAAATTGAGCTTTAGGCGGTAGCTTTTGAATTGTAAACTGGCCATTGCCATTATTAATAGCAACGCAGGAGGGTGCATAATTAAATTTTTCAATCACGCTTTTATTTAAAAGATCGGCGCTAAATAATTGCTGAATTGATTTTTTTGCATAGTCAGCATTTTTTAAATTCTCCTTTTTTATAGATGGAATATCATCCTGCATTTCATGCTTCAAAAATACCGGCACATCTCTGCCGTCTATTGTCCGGGTTAGCATTTTACTCAAATTACCATTATTATTAAAATCATTAATCCAGATTTTTACGGGATTATTTTCATCTGGGTTGAGGTAAAAGTTTTCGCCGATATTGCCTAATATCAAATCCATTTTGCCATCGCCATTTACGTCCGCGACATCTACAGTCCGCCACCAGCCAAACATATTCCCAAGATTGGTTTTAATTTCTATAAATCTATCTCCACTATAAGTGAATATTCTTGGCGGCATCCATTCGCCCACAATAACAAGCTCATTTTTTTTATCGCCTGTAACATCGGCCCACACTGCATTTGTCACCATGCCAATTTTAGAAATTTCAGGATTTTTGGTTGTTGCAATATCCTTAAAATGTCCATTACCATCATTTACAAATAGATAGCTGGATGGCTTTAATCCATAGTTTTGCGGAACACTTCTTCCGCCGACAAACAGATCAAGATCGCCATCTCCATCAAAATCGTCGGCAACTGCCACTGATAAATTAAAAGTATTATTTGGAAACGCGGTTGGGTCTATTGTAAAGTTACCTTTGCCATCATTTTTATAAAGCCGCAGTTCCAGTTGCCTGCTGCCTGGTTGAAAACTATTTCCCCCAGGACATATCAACAAATCAAGATCGCCATCGTGATCACAATCAAAAAACAATACACCTTCATCTTCAAAATCCGCAAAGTCAGTAAAAGCTTTTTCCTCCTTTTTTACAAATTCACCAAACTGATCCTGAATGTATAACTGTCCTGCCTGCCCTGCAGCGCCACCAATAAACAAGTCTTGCAAACCATCTCCATTTACATCGCCAACGGCGGCTTTGGGCCCTTCTCTTGAAAGCATTTCCGGAATATTTCGCTCTGTATAATAGTCTACATAATCATCTTCGGTATGTTTATCAAAGTTTGTTTTTTCCGGCGTGAGAAATGTAGATGAGTAATAACTCCCTGTTGTTTTATAAGACATTGGCAGCCGCCGGTTGCTTTCTGTTATAGTATGAAATGCATTTATTGAAAGAGTATCATAAATAGTATAAGTACGATCAGGCCAAATGATACGTATTGAATCAATTTTTGAGATGTTGCCCAGTCCAATAACTTGCTTATAATCTACCGATGACTGAAAACCACGGGTTGGAAAAACTTCCCTGCTTAAAATATCTTTCGCGGCGAATACCTCAATTTTACTTCCTATAGCAAAAGTATTTTTTCCTAAACCTTTCAAAAGAATACTTATATAATTATTCTTCCCGGTTTCCCTGCTGTTGTTTTTATAAACAAATGCGTCCTGGTTAACATTGTTTACGATAAGATCCAGATCACCATCATTGTCAAGATCCGCATAGCTTGCTCCATTAGAAAAAGATGGCTGCGTAAAACCCCATGCTTCGCTTTCATCAGCAAACTTAAAATTCCCTAAATTTTTGTAGGCTTTATTTGCCATAGGATTAACAGGGATATTTTTTAGGACATTATCAACACTTTCCTTTTTCCCCGTAACTACCATCTTCTGGATAACATCGTTCGCAAAAAAGCTCATAAAATCGAGGTTAGTAACATCACGGTTTACACCATTGCAAATATAAATATCACTCAAGCCATCATTATCGGCATCAAATATAAGAGAACCCCAACTCCAATCGGATGCTGATATGCCGCTGTAATTTCCAATTTCGGAGTAGGTACCGTTTTTGTTATTTACCTGCAGACAATTCTTCATAAACTGGTGATAATATCCTGATTTAACTTTGTTGTTATAGAAGTCAATATTATCAAAAGAACCTAATGTTTTTAAACGATAATCGTCTTTCGGCAACATGTCGGTAGTTACTATTTCAGGATAGCCATCGTTATTTAAGTCTCCCAAATCGGTTCCCATTGAAGACATGCTTATACTACCCATTTCATTTTCCACTTCGTCTTTAAAAGTGCCATCCCCCTGGTTGATATATAAATAATCTCTTTCAAAAGAATCATTACCTACATATATATCTGGTAATCCGTCATTGTTTACATCTCCTACACTCACCCCCAAGCCAAAGCTAATTAGGCTCCCATGAATACCGGCTTGCTTTGTCACTTCAGTAAAATGGCCATCATCATTACGAAACAAATGGTCGCCACCTCCCTTCAAGAAATCGCTCACATCCCACTGTGCATCGGGCAAATCTCTCCTGTTAGCATTGTTCAAAGTATTAATGGGCATTGGGCTGTTGTTGATCATAAAACAATCCAAATCTCCATCCATGTCATAATCAAAAAAAGAAACCTGCGTAGTGTAGCCTGATACATCAAGGCCATACTTGGCAGCAGATTCTGTAAACGTGAGGTCGTGATTATTGATATATAATTTATTTCGCCTGTTACCACTTTTCATGTGTCCGGAATTGCAGACATATATATCCAGCCAACCATCACCATTTATGTCAACCATAGTTACGCCGGTACTCCACATACTATCTTGTTTTAAACCGGACCTCTGCGAGATGTCTTCGAACTTTAAATTTCCCTTATTGAGGTATAATTTGTTCTCACCCATATTCGATGTGAGAAATACGTCTGCCAGGCCATCGTTATTTAAATCACCCGTTGCTACCCCCGCACCATTATAATAATTTCGGAAATAAAAACTATTCTCAATTTCCTGGTCTACTACTCTATTATTGAAATTTATTCCGCTATTATTTACTAATTCAAATTGTGTCTTTTTTGACATGGATTTGCAAGAAAATAATACAAAAAGAACTAAGAAAATTTTTAGAATAAACTTCATATATTTTCAAAAATATAAACGAATTGTGTTAGGGTTAAAAGTATTGATTTACCAGGGTTAAATGACAACATGTACATGTATTTAAAAGTTATTTAGACTTTTAAATGGACGTAAATTAAAAGAAAAACAAAAGGCCATTAATAAATGGCCTTTTTGTTTGAAAAAAAGATAATATTAATAACCTGGGTTTGGGGTTAAATTTGGATTAACTGCCAATTGTTCGTTTGGAATAGCAAATAAAAGATACTTTGGATCGCTCGCCTCGGGTTTAAGTTGAAAAGGAGCCAAAAACTTGCCAAACCGAATCATATCCTGACGTCTCCACCCTTCAAGATATAGCTCTCTTCCTCTTTCATCCAGCAAGTTATCTAATGTAACCGATGCAAAAGGTGTGGCGCCTCTGTTAGCTCTGATAGCGTTTACTAATAACAAGGCATTAGCAGCCCCACCAGATCGCATCTCTGCTTCTGCTTCCATCAACAATACATCCGATAAACGGAAATAAGGATAATCGTTATCAACGTTTCCACTATTATCATTAGGATAATCAATAGGAAACTTATTAGGGCGAATACCGGTAACCTCAAGGTTGTCGCCTGTTTCTATCAAGCTTACCTCAGGTGTAAAAACTAAAGGAGAGCCTGTTCGGTCAGATAACATTGCGTCATTTGCCCAGTTATATTGTTGGCCTATATAAAATCCCACATTGACACGATTTCCGGGATTAGGTGCGCCAGGGGTTGGATAGGCCATCCCCTTTCTAATATCACCATTTTCAAATTTGTTATAGAAATCAGAGAGTGTGGTGAAGCCATTCCATCCACCGGGATTTTGATTATAATGCATTACCGTATGCCATCGGCTTCTCACAGTAGATCCAAATGAACCGGAAACACCGGCATCATTTTGCTGAACCCAAATGTTTTCTTTACCTATTGATGTATTATTAGGAGCAAAATTATCGAAATAGTTTGCACTAAAGGAATAGTTGCCGCCAGTAGGTACGCCTGCTACAGTTGGCGCTATTTCTTTTGCCAGGGTTATAACTTTCTGCATGTCGCCTGCATCAAAGGTTGGCGCTGCACGGTTAGCATACACGCCCTTGTTGAGATAACACTTCATTAATAAAACTTTTGCGGCATCTTTATTAGCCTTTCCTGGAGGGCCGGCAGGCAAAGTGGATAATACAGCATTTAGTTCACTTATTATATAATCAAGTTCTTCTGTACCCTTTCTAACATTTGAAGGAAGCAAGGTGCTTTCACCCGGAGCCCTATAAGGTACCTGGTCGTAGCCATCAAGAAGCATGTATTGCGCAAAAGCCCTAAGATACCTAGCTTGTGCTGCATTTGCAGAAGTAGAATCTAATCTTAAATAATCCGTTGCTGCATAACTTGTACCCGATAACTGATTAAATAAATCACGCACGTGCACATTGTCTCCATCCCATTTATGCGCATGCAATACTCTCCATGCTCCATTATCATCCCAATCTGGACCACGTGTAGGACCTACCATTTCATCAGTTGTCATTTCTTCCATGGCAAAAGCATTTGCCTGATCCTGGAAGGTAGTTTGTAATGTGTTATAAACACCTCTTAGTAAAGCATCTAAATTCGCGCTGCCGCCGGAGGTAGGAATTTCTGTAAGGGCATCATGAAAATCTTCATGAAGTTTCGTACAACCGAAAGCTATCAAAGAAAATAATCCAATAATTAAAATTTTGCGTATCATAATGTAACTGTTTAAATTATTATTTATAGTGATAAATTCACACCAAAAGTAATGGTCCTTGCAGACGGATATGGTTGATATTCGATGCCAACCGAAGGAACACTATTTACGTTTTTGTCCACATTCACTTCAGGATCAAAACCAGTAAATTTAGTAATAGTAAAAAGATTTTGGCCGGTTACATAAATGCTTGAGTTACTAAACACATCCCCTATTTTGCCAAAAGAATATGAAAGAGTTGCATTGGACATTTTTAGATAACTGCCGTTTTCAATAAACCTGGAGGACGCGGTTACCGGATTAGAAAACGCTTCTTTTACGGGGTTCTCATAAACAGATACAGCTATGTTTCTTCCACTGCGTATGTTACCGACATTTATTACATTATTGAGCGTATTGTTGTAAATTTTTTGACCGAAAGCTCCAAACATATTTACATTCAAAGATAGGTTCTTGTATCCTGCATTCAGGCTTATGCCTAGCGTCATATTAGGATTTGGATTTCCTTCATAAAAAAATGTGTTTCCCTGATCTGTATAAATAGCCTGTCCAGAAGCCTTATCAAATCCCTCAAAGTGTCGCGTAAAAAAGGCATTTATTGGTAAGCCTGATTGAAGCACTTCTACAGTTGTTCCACTTATCCCCTGCCCGTTTAAAATACCAGTTAAAATTCTGCCTTTCAAACCGGAAACATTATTCTTAATATATGCGCCGTTTACCCCTAAATCTAATCTTAATCCATCGGGTCTATTTAGTATTGTAGCGTTAACTGACGCCTCAATACCTTTATTTTCAATTTTACCATCAATATTTTTCCATGTTATTGAATTGCCTGCAGCAGCAGGTTGTATGGGAACCGTTGGATATAATAAGTCAGTTGTTAACTTATTAAAATAATCAACGGTTACAGTAAGCCTATTATTAAGAACAGCAAAGTCAACACCTACGTTAAATTGCCTGTCGGATTGCCACTTCAAATCTTCATTGAAATTAGTGGACTGACTACCAATATTACCGTTGCTGGTAAAGGGATATCTTTTTCGAGATGCCCCGCTTGGAAACTCTTGGTTTCCGGTTTTACCCCATCCACCCCTTAGCTTTAATGAATTGATAATTGAAACACTTTTGAAAAAATCTTCTTTAGCAATATCCCACGCTGCGGCTATAGAGGGGAAATAACCATAGCGGTTATTTGCGCCAAACTTCGTCGAACCATCAGCACGGAAAGTACCGGTAAGCAAATATTTACCAGCATAATTAAATTGCACCCTTCCGAAATACGATTGAAGCTCTGTAGTGGGACTGTTGTAAGAATATACGCCTCTGGAAGATGGGTCAGAAAATTGCAAATAATCTGTATAATCAAGCCCGTACTGGCCATAGCCCGTCGTTGAACCATTTGTACTGATACCATTACCTTTACTTACAAATTTCAGATATTCATAGCCGGCCAGTGCCGTTAAATTTAGCTCATTTGCAATGTCCTTATTAAAAGTGAGTGTGTGTGTATATTGCGAATTTGATCTTTCACTTTGTGCAACACCTGCTGCGCCGACTCCAGTATATGTGCTAGTTGCACCAAGATTTATATTTTGATTCCTGCTAAATCTAGCTTCACCGGTTGAGTAATTAATACTAAACTGAAATTTGTAAGTTAGCCAATCAGTAAATTTAAAAGAAGGGGAAATACTTGCAAGAACCGTAGTTACTTTGCTTGTGTTGTTTATTGCTTCTGAAACTCCCAAAGGATTAAAGACGGAATTCCCACCAATATTTACAATTGAGTCCCCTACTTTTAAAGGTTGGGTAGGATTCCACGATAGAGCCATTCCTATAAGGTTATTTCCGGCGCCAGCATTCGCGGTAATAGGTGCTATATCCTGGATGTATTGACTTGGAAGAATATTAAAATCGATACCTAATCTTTTACTTTTCAAAAAAGTATAGCTTCCATTGAAATTAGCCGAGTATTTTTTTATACCAGACTTTCGAACTATACCTTCCTGATCCAACGCACCAAGAGATAGGCGGTATCTTCCATTTTCACCGCCACTATTTATTGAAACATTATAATTTTGAACAGTCGCCGTTCTTAAAATAGCATCAAGTGCATTTACATTGCCTCCTTTATCGTTTGATTGTGCAACACCAAAATAAGTCAGCGCTTTGCGGAATTGACCTGCATCCAGCACATCTATTCTATGAGCAATGTTTGAAAATCCAGTTGATGCGTTCACATCAATTTGCGGTGCACCGGTTTTTCCCCTTTTAGTGGTAATGATTACAACACCATAGGCGCCCCTGGAACCATAGATTGCTGTGGCCGAAGCATCTTTCAATATATCAATTGATGCTATATCATTTGGATTAATAAAATTGAGAGGATTATTTGGAGCAGTTGGGCCGCCTAAGCCCACATCTATTCCTGGGCTCGGATTGCCATTGTCCAGAGGAACCCCATCAACAACGTATAAGGGATTACCAGTACCTGTAACGGTTGAATTTCCTCTAATCTTAACGGAAGTATTAGCTCCTGGACTTCCGCTGGTACTTGTAACCTGTATGCCCGCTGCCCTGCCTTGTATTAATTGATCTGCTGAAGTTAAAACGCCCTTATTAAAGTCCTTAGCCTGAACGGAAGATACAGCACCGGTGAGATCTTTCTTTTTAACAGAACCGTAACCAATAATAACAACGTTCTCAAGAGCTTGAGCGTTTGTTTCCATTACCACAGATACGGTATTGGTATTTACAATACTAACTCGCTGATTTTCCGACCCAACATAACTTATTTGGAGTTGCTTGGTTGTTGGGGGTACGTCGATTGAAAAACGTCCATCAGGTCCTGTTCTTACACCAGAACGGCCACCAACCACAGTGACTGAGGCATCGGTCAGAGGCGTACCCTCTTTAGAAAGAACCGTACCTGTGATGGTACGTTGCTGTGCCATTGTTTGTAAAAAACAAAAACACAAAAACACCATGCTGAGCAAAAGTTTTAGTCTCATAAGCTTTCGTAAATTTTAAAATTTGTTAATAATTATAACGTGTAATTTACACACATTTGTTAAATAAATACCAATTCATCCAAAAAAAATAAAAAATATCAAGGTGTATATGTGACACTTAAAGAATTGAAGATCATAACAATGCAATTTTCTAACTTATTTATGCCACCTTCAACAACCATTACAGTTAAGATACATTAACAGGGTAAAATGCTGCTTACAGTATAAATTATAATTATGACTTCATCTGAAAACATTGTCATAAATAACCAACGAACCATAAATTAAACATAATGATGCCGAAATAATTATCAGACACCTTTGTAAGCTACTTGCCTTCATTATTTTTTTTGAAAATGGAATACTAAATAAGCCGGCAGCAATTAACATTCCCCCAATGGAACCAATTCCGAATATTAGCAGGTATAGTAGCCCATTTATTGGCTCTTTGATCTGTATCATAACCATTACAATCAATGCTCCACTACCCGCAAGGCCATGAACCAAACCTACACCATAAGCCAAAGAATGTTCATGACTGTGTTTTGATGTGGATCCTATATGTACATGAAGGTGTTGGTGGGGATTTGTTCCGCCGTGTTCATGCTGGTGAGTATGAATTATAATTTTTTTTGCGGGCAATAATTTTTTTAAGCGATAAATACCTAAAGTGACTAGCATCATTCCAACAATGGCTTCCAGGTAATGAAAGTATTGCGTGGAAATATTTATTCTGAAAAGCAATACTAATATTCCTATTAATAATATAGTAGAAGTATGCCCGAGGCCCCAGTAAATGCCGTCTTTTAAAG
>JALYYM010000345.1 GCA_030946565.1 Bacteroidota bacterium
TTATTAATATCGCAGGGCTCTCCGTAGGATTAGCCTGCAGCCTGCTTATATTTCTTTGGGTACAAAATGAATTAAGCATTGACGCTTTTCATAAGAATGATGCACGATTGTATAAAGTTTACGAACGTGAATATTATAAAGATCATGTTGATGGTAATTATGATACTAACGGGCTCCTCGCAGAAGAATTAAAGAAAAAAATTCCTGAGATAGAAGATGCGGTGATGATGCAGGAAGAAAATGATCTCACGGCCTTAAAAGCAAATGATAAAATTTTAAAAGTGGAAGGTACAGGAGCAAGTGCCGGTTTGTTTACCATGTTCAGTTACCCGTTGTTACAGGGCTCTCCTGCATCTGCATTAAATTCAACTGTTAGTATAGCAATCTCTGAAAAGACCGCCAAAGCATTTTTTGGAAGCGCTCAAAATGCAATGAATAAAACAGTTCGTGTTGATAACAAAAGAGATTTTAATGTAACGGCGGTCTTTAAAAATTTACCTGCGAATGCCTCAAGAAAATTTGACTATGTTATAAGCTGGGAAGCACTCCAGAAAGATAATCCATGGAGTGCAACATGGCAAAGCAGCGGCCCGTTAACCTATGTGCTGTTGCGCCCCGGTTCAAATCCTGAACTGGTAAATAAAAAGCTCACGCATTTTCTTGATGTATATGTTCCGGAGCAAAGTGATGCTTATCGCATACAACTTGGTTTACAAAAATTTGATGAAGTTTACCTGCATAGTCATTTTGAAAATGGAAAAATTTCCGGCGGAAGAATTGAATATGTTCGTCTCTTTAGTATCGTTGCTATTTTTATTTTACTGATTGCCTGTATTAATTTCATGAATCTTACAACGGCACGCTCAGTAAAAAGAGCAAAGGAAGTGGGCGTGCGTAAAGCTATAGGAGCTATGCGTTTTGTCTTGGTAAAACAATTTATCGGCGAATCTTTATTGCTTGCTTTTTTTGCAATTGTCATTGCAATAATTCTTATGATTTTATTATTGCCGGTTTTTAACCAGGTAACACAAAGGCAAATGCAATTGCCTTTCAATCAAATTTCTTTCTGGATAAATATTTTTATCATCACTATTATCACGGGATTAATTTCAGGTAGTTATCCTGCTCTGTATTTATCGTCTTTTAATCCTGTAAAAGTTTTAAAAGGAACAACTAAGCTTAGCGCCGGCGCAGTATGGTTTCGTAAGGGGCTGGTTATTTTTCAATTTGTGCTTTCGCTGATATTGATCATTGGCACTATCGTAGTTTCAAAACAGGTAAGCTTTATACAAAACAAAAACCTTGGTTATGATAAAGAAAACCTGATATACATCCCGTTAGAAGGAGAATTGATTAGTAAGTTTGAAAGCTTTAAAAATGAAGCATTACAATCGCCGGACATACAAAGCATAAGCCTGATATCTGATAACCCTGTTAATCTTGATCAATGGACGAACAATGTTGATTGGGAAGGAAGAAGCCCAACCAACATGATCTCTTTTGAACATCCTGGCATTGGGTATGATTTTGCAAAAACGATGAAGCTGCAATTTGTTGAGGGCAGGGATTTTTCGCCAGGCTTTCCTGCTGATAACGATGGGTTTTTATTGAATGAAACTGCTATAAAAGATATAGGTTATACAAATAATGCTGTAGGAAAATTTATAACTATAAACGGGCGGCGGGGCAAGATAGTTGGAGTATTAAAAGATTTTAATTTCAGGTCGCTGCATGAGCCTGTAAAACCAATGATTATAAAGTTTGGCGCGAAACAAGATTATGGACATGTTTTGTTACGCACACAACCAGGCAGAACAAAACAGGCGCTTGCAGGTCTTGAAGCGCTTTATAAAAAATTTAATCCTGCATTTCCATTTACGTATTCTTTTACAGATGAAGAATATAAAAAACTATATAACAACGAACAAGTAATTGGTAAACTATCCAATGCCTTTGCATTCCTGGCCATCGTTATTTCCTGTTTAGGTTTGTTAGGGCTTGTAATATTTACTGCCGAACAGCGTACAAAGGAAATTGGTATTCGCAAAGTGTTAGGTG
>JALYYM010000354.1 GCA_030946565.1 Bacteroidota bacterium
CATCAAGCCTTTGCTTTACTTCTTCGGGAGTAATATTTGTCATGGTATTTGTGGTTGTGGAATTTCTTCTTTTAAACTATCTGGTTTCGGCGGATCAACTGAAACCCATATATCCATTGTTTGTCCCGGCTGAATATACGTGGACTTCTGTTCGTCATCATGTGCATCCGGGTTCTGCTTATAAACAAAGGCATTCAAGGTATCGGTAACTTCCCCAGATGTAAGTATCGCCGCTAATAAAATACCTTTTTCCTGCAACTGTGCTTTTGCCTCACTAACGGTTAAGCCTACCAGTTCCGGCACGCGTATCTGTTGTTCCTCCAATCCCGCTCCAATTACAAGACTAACGGGAGCGCCCCAACGAAGTTTTGTGCCCGGCAGTACAGGATTACCTCTATAAGTTTGTTGAAGAATAGAGCCTTTCATAAAATCGGGCTTGTAAGTAGTGTCGCCTAACGTCAAGTGGCTTTTTTCGAGCTTCTCCAGAGCAAACCGGAAACTCAATCCCTCAAGCCTTGGCATCTCAACCATAGGAAGTGAGGTGGGATTAATATTTAAGAAAACTGTCCTGTTGACTTTTACTGTAGCGCCAGCATTAGGGATTTGTTTTTTTACACTATTTAAAGGAAGCTTGTCATTATACAATGAATCTGTAATCACCACATCGAACCCCTGGTCTTGCAGAAATTTTACGGCTTCATCTACTTTTTTACCGGCTACCGAAGGTACTTTCAAATAGGCGCCGTGATTAGTAAACCAGCTTAAAGACTGGAGGATAAGAAACCCAACCAGCAAAACAAAAATAATCGCGGCTATAAAATTTACCCAAAATGGTTGCCTTGCAATAATTTTAAACACAATAAAAAATATAGGTTATTAAAAAATCTGACCGGTGCAATTTAGTAAGTTTTAATTATGCAGGCATTCTTCCAGCAAAGCTGTATAAAACTCCATCATGCTCCATCCCATAGCCTTTAGCTGTTGCGGAACAAGGCTGGCTTCGCTCTGTCCCGGTACCGTATTGATTTCCAGCATATAGGGCTTTGCATCTTTTTTATTATAAATAAAATCAATTCTAACTATTCCTTTACAATTAAAAAGCAGGTATGCTTTAACAGCTTCCTCCCTCACTTGTTCCGCAATACATTCATCAATATTTGCCGGCGTGATCTCATCACTTGCTCCAAGATATTTCGCCTCATAATCGAAAAATTCTTTCTTTGTAATTATTTCAGTTATTGGCAACGCAATTATTTCGCCCTTAGCCCTAAAGACACCAATGGTAAGTTCGCGGCCTTCTATAAATTCTTCCACCAATACCTGGTTATCTTCTTTGAAAGCCTTCTCAATCGCGCCGCCCAATTCTTCTGAAGGTGAATTTACTTTTGACATTCCGATGCTGGAGCCACCATTGTTTGGCTTAACAAAAACAGGGAACCGCAAATTTTTAATTAATTCATCAGGGCTATTAAAAGTATGCTGAAATAAAAGCAACGACCGTGCAACATTCATTCCGCCATAGGCTGCTACTGCAACGGTATAGCTTTTATTAAAAGTAAGGGCTGAAGTGGCGCAATCGCAACTGGTGTACGGAACGTGCAGCATATCAAAATACCCTTGCAATTTTCCATCTTCACCGGGCGTGCCGTGTATGCCAATAAGCACTGCATCAAAAGTTATTGTTTCATCTTCTATCAGTAATGAAAAATCGTTTCGGTTTATTTCTATTTTATCTCCGTGTGGTAACGTATAAAACCATCCATCAACCGTGATGTCAATTTTATATAAATTGAATCTTTCCTTATCAATATTTTTTTCTATTACAATAGCAGACTGGTAAGATATTTCTGCTTCGCCTGAATATCCTCCTGTTACAAAAGCAATCGTGGATTTCATTTCGTGATACTGGTTAGGATTTATGTTTTTAATTATAATTGTGGCTATTATTTTTCAGGCTTAATACCTTCGTTACTTGTGTTCATCACGAACTTCCATTTCCCATCAGCTTGCTTTTTCCAGATGCTTACATAGGTACCTTTCAAAATCGTGTCTGCTGCCTCCAGGGTGTATACGCCATAGGTAAAACCTAATTCTCCGCTTTTCGCAATCTGTGCACCTTCCGGCACCCAGCTTACGGTGTAGGATGTATCGTTAACCTGGCTTAAAAAATCAATTGCATCTGCGCCTTTTACAGGTAAGTGGCCGGGCCTGAGCAAAACCCCTTCATTATCCATATAATCTATAAAGGCATTTTTCATGCCCGATTGCTTACTCATGTCAGAAAAGGCGAGGTCAGCATTTATTATTTCATTCACTGACGTTTCTTTAACTACAGGTTTTGGCGCCTCCTTGCAGGAAATGAAAAAGAAAAAAGAAAAAAAAAGAGAAAACAAAGAAAGTAAAAAGCTTACTCGCATGGGTCGGTTTTGTTTTTAGAAAAAAGGCGAAAGTATTTTGCAATACCCTCGCCAATGAGCAGGAAATATCACCTGCCATATAGGCCTTTAAGCCTGAAAATTTATAGATGCATCTTTTCTTTTTTTGCCAAAAGCTGGTCTACCGTTTCTACATACATTTCATCCGGCACACAGCAATCAACGGGGCATACGGCAGCACATTGCGGCTCCTCGTGAAAACCCTGGCACTCTGTGCATTTGTTAGGTACAATATAATAAATATCTGTGGCTATCGGGGCGTTTCTTTTTTCAGCATCGAGGGTACTTCCATCAAGTAAAGTCACCTCACCTTTCACCGTGGTTCCGTCTGTGAACGCCCACTCCACGCCACCTTCGTAGATAGCGTTGTTTGGGCACTCCGGTTCACAAGCTCCGCAATTGATACATTCATCTGTTATTTTTATCGCCATTGTCTGTTATTTTAAGCTTCATCAAGCTGCAAATTATTTCCGAATTTTGCCTGCGTTTATTTCGTACAAATATATAACACATAACTATTCAGTAGATGAATTTAGCCGAAAGAATTGATTTAATGGTAAAGCTCGGAAAGTACTTAACCGCAGATAGCGAAGAACTGAAGGAAGCAAAAAAAAGGGCATACAATAAAAACAAATGGTTTACAAAAGAGTTTGTAAATATTGCTTTAAAAAATATTGCAACAGCGTTTCTTGATAAACAGAAATTGGAAGAATGGATAAAAATCTATCACCTTGATGATAATATTTTTCCTAAAACGATCGGGATAGTTATGGCCGGGAATATACCACTAGTTGGCTTTCACGATTTCCTTTGTGTCTTCATAAGTGGCCACTATCAAAAGGTAAAGCTCTCCGAAAAAGATGATGTATTATTTTCTTACATTTTAAAAAAGCTGACCGAATGGAATAGTAAAGTTTCAAATGTGGTACAGGTTGCTGATATACTAAAAGATTGCGATGCCTACATAGCGACGGGCAGTAATAATTCCGCCAGGTATTTTAATTATTATTTTGGTAAATACCCTTCCATCATCAGGAGCAATAAAACTTCCGTAGCCATTTTAACTGGAAAAGAATCAGAAGAGGAACTAAGCCTGCTTGCTGATGATGTGCAAACTTTCTTTGGCCTTGGCTGTAGAAACATTACCCAAATCTTTGTTCCGGAAGGATATGATTTTGTGCCGCTACTTGGTTCCTTTAAAAAATATGGCTATTTCGCAGGCCATTCAAAATACAAAAACAACTATGATTATCATTTGGCTTTACTAATAATGAACAATAAATTTTACATGACCAATGAAAGCATTGTGCTTGTTGAGAATGAGAATATTTTTTCCGGCGTAAGCCAGCTTAATTATTCTTTTTATAAAAATGCCGGCGAGGTAATAGGGCAATTAAAAAAAAATAAGAACATTCAATGCCTCGTGGGCGAAGGCGGCATTGCGTTTGGCTCTGCACAACAACCTGGGTTAAAAGATTATGCGGATGGTATTGACACAATGCAATTTTTATTAAGCTTATGATACCAAC
>JALYYM010000365.1 GCA_030946565.1 Bacteroidota bacterium
TTGTTACAAAGTAGGCCCGCACAATATTTATTTCTCCCGGAACTGCTTTTCAAAATTTTACATAGCGAGGTTTTCGTAGCGGATAGATATACTTTCTAAACAAAAACGTAAACTGTGAATAAAAGGACATCACAGATTCTTTGAGAAACACCCAAATTTTATACATTGTATTTCCTTCATGAAAACTATTGTCATATCGTCCGCCCTGCTTTTATTTTTTTTATCCTCATGCGTACCATCGAAAGATAAGGAGGAACCATTGTTTACCATTTTGCCTTCTTAAGCAACCAACGTTGACTTTAATAATAAAATAGTGAAAGACGATTCTACTAATATGTTTGCAAATGAATACACTTACATGGGCAGCGGTGTTGGCGTAGGTGATTTTAAAAATGATGGTCTGCAGGATATTTTTTTTGCAGGCTACCAGGTGAGCTCAAAATTATATATCAACAAAAGTTGTACCGCCTGCAAAAGCGGGTTGATATTAGACGGCGATGTAAAAGATCTTAAAATAATTACTTTTAATAAGCAGACAATTTTATTGGCCGCTATCAATGATACAACTATGAAAGCATTTGTTATAAAGAAAAAAATAAAGGGGGTTAAATAAATTTTAAACCTTCCTGCTCAAGCTTTTTATATTTCTCATAATCAAACATGTAATAGAAAGCTCCACGCCTGGAAGTCAGCTTTTCCTTTTCCTTTAATTTTTCTAAAATATGAAGAGATAATATTTTACGGGAAAAATTTCTTTTATCGAAAGTAGTTTCATAAATCGCTTCATAAAGATTTTGCAGTTGAGGCAATGTAAATTTTTCAGGAAGCAACTCAAAGCCGATAGGGTGATTGGTTACCTTTTGCCGCAACCGCTCCTTCGCTAATAATATCATTTTCTTATGGTCAAATATCATCCTGGGAATTTGCCCGATCTCAAACCATTTAGCATTATGCTCTTTCATTAGTTCCTGTGAATAGCCATTGATTTTGATAAGCGCGAAATAGGCAATGGATATAACTCTCCCACCGGGATCCCGGTTTACATCTCCGAAAGTGAATAGATGTTCCAGGTAAATATTAGTTAAGCCGGTAAGCCCTTCCAGTATCCGGAATGCTGCTTTCTCAACGGCTTCATCCCTTTTTACAAAACCTCCCATCAGAGACCAATTGCCTAGTTGAGGTTCAAAGCCGCGTTTGATAAGTAACGCTTTTAAATTTTTGCCATCAAATCCGAAGATGATACAATCTACTGCAATGAGCATCCTGTCGTGATCCCGGTATTCAGCAATATCGCTGGAAGCCATATGTATCTCTCTTAGATTTTATTTTTAAAGCAGGTGCAAATTTATCTACCAAAATTTTACATACAAAGCAGAAATTAATAAAAGAGTAAGAATAATTAATAGAAGTGTCTGTGGCCTTAGCTTAAACATGGATTTATCCAGTTCAAAAGCTCTTGGATTTATTTTAGGGCCGCCAAGGCTTATGGCAATCATAATGATCATAGTAAATACAAAAGACAGACCCATGCAAATGTGAAATGGAATTTCAAACCCACCCTTGCCATTATTATAGGCAGTATATAAAAAAGTCTCATGACCCAAAACCTGTGGCGCAAATTCGTTGAAGAATACCGACAAAACAAAACCAGTTATCACCCCAACAATTGCTGCAAGGCCCGTGGTGCGTTTCCAAAACATTCCAAGGAAAAACATTGCAAAAACTCCCGGGCTTATGAAGCCGGTATATTTTTGAATGTAAGTAAAGCCCCCTACTCCGCCAATACCCAGCAAATCGTTCCAGGTAAAAAGGATGGCTAGTATCATCGCTACAAAAACTGTAATCCTTCCAACTATCACCTGCTTTCTTTCGTCCAGTTCTTTGCCAATATATTTTTTATGAACATCCAAGGTATAAATGGTAGAGATACTGTTTACCTTGCCGGCCAGGGATGCAACAATTGCTGCCGTTAAAGCCGCTACTGACAAGCCTTTCAACCCAGTAGGCAAAAATGTAAGCACTGCAGAATATGCCCCATCTTTACCGCCAACCAACTGTGGTAAATACCCTTTGGAATACAAAACAAAAGCAGCAATACCCGGCAACATAACTATTACCGGCATTAATAATTTTAGAATGCCTGCAAATAAAATTCCCGTGCGGGCCGTTTGCAAATCAGCGCCCAATGCTCTTTGTGTGATATATTGATTGCAGCCCCAGTAGTTTAGATTTATAATCCAAATACCGGCGAGGTAGGAAGCTATTCCCGGAAATGTTATGTACTTATCTACTTCATTTTGAGTGGAAGTAGCCGTTGGTTTTGGAATGATCATTTTAAAATGTTCCGGTGCATTATGAATCAAAGCTTTGAAACCTGCTATGGCGCTGCTTCCTACCCCAAATTTTTCCCCCACAACAGTCAAAGCAATGTACGTGGTAACCAGGCCGCCAATAATTAGTACAGCCACTTGTATTACATCTGTGTAGCCAATTACCTTCATACCACCCAAAGAAATTACCAACGCAAAAACGGCCAACCCGATCATTATCACATGCAAATAATTTCCTCCTACTAACCCATTGATAGCAACTGCGCCGAGGTATAAAATGGACGTAAGGTTTACAAACACATAAAGAAACAACCAAAAGATCGCCATGATCAATGCCACTGATTCATTATACCTCGTTTTCAAAAACTGGGGCATGGTATAAATCTTATTTTTCAAATAAACAGGAATAAACCAAACTGCAACAATAATTAGCGCGATGGCCGCTATCCACTCATAAGCTGCGACCGCAATGCCGAGGAAAAAGCCTTCTCCGCTCATTCCAATAAATTGCTCTGCAGATATGTTAGAAGCGATGAGCGATGCGCCAATTGCCCACCAGGTAAGGGTTCCTTCAGCAAGAAAAAAGGCCTTGGCATCGTGCTCGTTTCTTTTGCGCTTATGGTAAATGGTGTAGCCATACCCGGCCACAATAATGAAATAGATAATAAAAACAATGTAATCTGTTGTTGCAAGGTTCTGGTTCATGCGCAATCGTTGTTTAAAGGTTTAACAGTGTATATCTTTTTGAGCCGTGATTTTTTGATTTTACAGATTTCTTTTGCCTAAGAAAATATTATACAAAAGCTTTTATAATGGTTAAACAAATATTCATTTATTATTTCAGAAAATGATAAAAAAAGTCAAAATCCCTGCTATGTTTTTTTCAGCAGCCTCCCTTGCTATCCGGTAGTGCTTATTTATTATTCAATTGGTAATAAACATCGCTCCACCGCAGTTCATTTTTCAGGGTGCGCAGTTTTGTTTCTTTATCAATGAAAACAGTTTCGATACCGGCCATATCAGCAAAATCTTCAAGGTGCTCCGAAGTGAGATTTTGACTGAAACAGGTATGATGCGCACCACCGGCCAGTATCCAGGCAGCACAACCGGTAGTCATATCCGGCAAGGGTTTCCATAAAACTCTAGCGACAGGCAAGTTGGGAAGATCGTATTCGGGCGCCACGGCTTCCACTTCATTCACCAGCAAGCGAAACCTGTTGCCCATATCAATCACGGATGCATTTAAGGCAGCGCCGGCACTAACGTTAAAGACTAAACGCACCGGGTCTGCCTTACCGCCAATACCCAACGGATGAATTTGGCAGGAAGGTTTCCCGTCGGCAATGGAAGGACAAATTTCCAGCATGTGTGAACCAAGCACCATTTCATTACCGGGTTCAAAATGATAAGTATAATCTTCCATAAAAGAGTTTCCCCCTTCCAGGCCGGTCGCCATCATTTTCATCGCACGCACCAATGCAGAAGTCTTCCAATCGCCTTCTCCGGCAAAGCCGTAACCCGCCGCCATCAGGCGTT
>JALYYM010000398.1 GCA_030946565.1 Bacteroidota bacterium
GGAGTTGGATAAGCGAATATTATATGTGCACGGAAGGAGAAGTGATGTCCGCCGCTTTGCCAACGCATTTAAAGCTAAGCAGCGAGGCCATTTTAATTTACAACGATGAGTACGGCGAAGATTTTTCTGACCTTGATAATGAGGAATACCTTGTAGCCGAAGCCTTATTAATAAAAAAGGAGTTAAAGATCACCGAAGTGCAGCAGGTTGCAGACATAATACATGTATATCCTTTGATAAAAAGGCTTATAGAAAAAAAAGTTTGCTTCGTATGGGAATCTTTCACCGATAAGTATAAAGAGAAGAAAGAAAGTTTTGTGATACTTAATCCCGAATATGAAAATGATGAGCAGTTAAGTGAGCTCGTAAATAATTTTAATAAAGCGCCAAAACAAATGGAGTTGCTGTTAAGTTTTTTACATCTTTTAAAAACCGAAGGAGAAGTATCTCAAAAAGAGTTGCTTAAAAAATCCGGTGCAACCGCTGCGCAGCTAAAGGGCCTTACCGATAAAAATATTCTTTTAGTCAAAAAAAGAAATATAGACCGCCTGAAAAGCCTGCCCAAAAAAATGGAGCTAAGCTTTGAGCTAAATGATGCGCAGCAAAAGGCGTTAAAAGAAATTGATGAAGCGTTCCAGTCGAAAGAGGTTTGTCTTTTGCATGGCATTACCAGCAGCGGCAAAACACAGATTTACATTAAACAAATAGAAAAATTTATACAGGAAGGAAAACAGGTTCTTTACTTGTTGCCGGAAATAACACTAACGGCGCAGATTATACGAAGATTGCAAATAAACTTCGGCGGTAACATTGCCATCTACCATTCCAAATTTAATAACAATGAAAGGGTAGAGCTTTGGAATAAAATAAAAACGGGTGAATTAAAAATTATCATTGGTGCAAGAAGCGCTTTGTTCCTGCCTTTTAAAAATCTCGGCTTTATAATAATTGATGAAGAACACGATTCATCATTTAAGCAACAGGAGCCTGCGCCAAGATACAATGCACGGGATGCGGCTGTTTTTTATGCGTCGCTGTTTAATGCGAAGATTTTAATGGGCACGGCCACACCTTCTGTCGAAAGCTTTTATAACGCTTTAATTGGAAAGTATGCATTGGTGTCTATTAACGAGAGATATGGTGGCGTTGAATTGCCTGACATGCAAATTATAGATACACGTACGGTGGCTGCTTCAAAAAAAGGGAAAGTTATGATCTCTCCTCAGCTAAAGGCCGCGATGGAAACTGCCTTGGGCAATGACCGGCAGGTTATTCTTTTTCAAAATCGCCGGGGTTATTCCCCGTTCCTTATTTGCGGCACGTGTGGCTTTATTCCGCAATGTAAGAACTGCGCTGTTACTTTAACGTTGCATAAATTTTCAAATAAACTTCATTGTCATTATTGTGGTAACACCTATCCAAAATTAGTTTCGTGCCCCGCATGCGGCAGCGTAAACTGGATCGAGAAAAATTTTGGAACTGAAAAAATTGAAGAGGAGCTTATAGAAGATTTTCCTAAAAATAAGATTGCACGCATGGACGTTGATTCGGTAAAAGGTAAGAATGCACATGATACCTTAATAAAATTATTTGAGCAGCACCGCATTGATATATTGGCTGGGACACAGATGGTGGTAAAGGGATTGGATTTTGAAAAAGTAAGCCTTGTCGGTATATTAGATGCTGATGGATTGCTAAGCTTCGCTGATTTCCGGGTGAATGAAAGAGCCTTTCAATTAATGGAGCAGGTGAGTGGGAGAGCAGGCCGTAAAAAAGAAAAAGGACTTGTACTCATCCAGGCATCCAAGATTAATCATCCTGTTTTATTATTTGTGCAACAGCATGATTACCGAAAATTTTATGACCATGAAATCCTTGCAAGGAAACAATTTTTTTATCCTCCTTTCAGCCGGCTTATCCGCATTACCTTAAAACATAAAATGAAGGAAACGGTGTACGAAGCGTCCGAAGTATTAGCTAATTTTTTGAAAAAAGATTTTAATCATTTGGTAGGCCCCGCAGCGCCAGTGATCAACCGGGTAAGGAATATGTTTATTATGGAAATTCTTATTAAGCTTAATAAGGATGCAAAACAAATTGCGGCGCAAAAAAAAGTAATCATCAATACCATAGATCTTCTGCGGGCAGAAAAGAGATTTCGCAGCGTAACAATTCTGCCCGACGTGGATCCTGTTTAGCTTTCGCTTGAAAGCTTTTTTACGATCTTGATTGCGTTTAATTTTCACTTCTTATTTTAAATGAATGATACAGGTAAAAGAAAATTTTTCACTAAAGGGCTATAATACTTTCGACATAAATGTCTGTGCGAAATATTTCAGCGAATTTTCTACCGTTAGTGATCTCGAGGACATTTTAGAAAATTTTCGAGGGCATCAACAAATGATCTTAGGTGGCGGAAGCAACATTCTTTTTACAAAAAATTTCGATGGCATTGTTTTAAAAAATAACATTCCTGCAATTGACGTAGTAAATGAAGATGAAGAATATGTGTATGTAAAAGCAGGTGCAGGAGTTAGCTGGCATCAGTTTGTAATGTATTGTGTGAATAATAATTTTGGCGGTGTTGAAAATCTTTCGCTAATTCCTGGAAACGTTGGCGCTTCGCCAATGCAAAATATCGGTGCCTACGGTGTGGAAATAAAGGATGTATTTTTTGAACTTAATGCATGGAATCTTGCAGAAAATAATATTCAAAATTTTAATAATGCTGACTGCGAATTTGGGTACCGCGAAAGCTTTTTCAAGAAAAAATATAAAGGGCAATTTGTCATTTTAACGGTTACATTCAGGCTTCGCAGAAGGCCGCTATTTAATGTGTCTTATGGTGCAATAAACAATGAGCTTGAGAAAATGAATGTATCTGAGTTGAGCATAAAAGCCATATCTGATGCAGTTATTAGCATCCGGCAATCGAAGTTGCCTGATCCGGCGATTGTAGGCAATGCAGGTAGTTTCTTTAAAAATCCTGGAATTGATAGCCAGGGATTACGCGGATTGACACAGATTGAACCGGAGATTCCTTTTTATAAATTAGATGAAGAAAAATTTAAAATACCCGCCGGCTGGTTGATCGAGCAATGTGGGTGGAAAGGCTTTCGGAAAGGTGACGCCGGCTGCTATGATAAGCAGGCATTGGTTTTAGTAAATTACGGCAATGCCGCAGGAGAAGAAATTTTCGCATTGAGCGAAAAGATAAAAGTTTCTGTGCAGGAAAAATTTGGAATTGAATTAGAAAGAGAGGTAAATATAATTTGAGTTATACTTCTCCATCAAGTTGCCTACTTTCGATTTAAAAAACCTGGTATGAAGCAATGTCTTTTTCTTGTAGCAACGCTTTTCTTCAATTTGTTATCTTATTCCCAGGAAAAAATAATGCCTGACCCGCGTGAGAGAGCGAAATCAGGATTTATTGAGTACGGAGGCAATGGACTTATAGCTTCAATTAATTATGATGCAAGATTTTTAAAAACGCAAGATGGTTTCGGCTATAGAATAGGTCTGGGAGCGGTGCTCACAGATGTTTTTCGTGCTCGGGCCGGCCTTACTATTCCTATCGGCCTCAATTACCTGGCTGGAAAAAAAAGTCATTTTTTTGAGTCCGGTCTTGGTCTTACCATAGACGTAGATGCAGGAGAAGTTATATTTGTTCCGAGTATCGGCTATCGCTATCAGCCATTGCATAATGGCTTTACCTTCCGAATTTTTGCTTCACCTCTTATACGTCATAGCTCAATATTTTGGGCAGGCCTAAGTTTTGGATATAAGTTTTGATTTTTATCCCCGAAATGAAGTAAAGAATTATTTAAAATCTTCATCATC
>JALYYM010000415.1 GCA_030946565.1 Bacteroidota bacterium
CTTCTGTATCTTCTTCGTCAAAGGCTTTGCCTTCTGCTAACGACCACTTATCTTCTTCCTGCACTTCCTGACGCGGCTCTCCATTTTCTTCTTTATATATTGTCCGCAATACTTCATGGCGGTTTACAATCTCTTGCAACGCACTTCTTAATGCGTCCTTGTTTAACGCTCCTGTTAGCCTTAACACTGACGGAATGTGGTACCCAACGCTACCTTCCAACTGGTCTATAAACCACAGGCGCTCCTGGCTGAAGGAAAGCGGGAGAAAGGTGAAAGAAGATCTTTCAGCTTTAGTAATTTTATTATACTTCTTAGCAGGCCTTTGATTCTCCTTAAAAAAATCCAAAATTGATTCCCTATTCTCCTTTATCTCATTCAGCAAATTTCTATCGGCATTTTTTGGGGCCTTGAGCTGAACGCGATCATCTTCCCAAAGAATATCTATGCGGTTTTGCTTTGCCCGGTAAATTAAATCAATAACACTATTATCCATAATTTATTTATTAAAAAAATCTTTCCAGGTTTATAAATCTATCAGTTCAAATTCCGATAAATCTTCTTCCTGGGACTGAATATTTAATTGTATTTCCAAATACTTACTTAGTTCATTAATCGTCGGAAATTTAAAGATGTCTTTTATTTGAAGTACTTCTTCCTGCAATTCACTATTGATGGCAGTTAACAATCTCATAGCAAGAAGTGAATGCCCTCCTAATTCAAAGAAATTATCATAAACTCCCACTCTTTTTACTGCTAATAAATTTTGCCAGATTAAAACCAATTTCTCTTCAAGTTCATTTCCAGGAGCCACATACTCGTTGCTTAGTAGTTCAGTTGCATCCGGATCCAGCAATGCCTTTTTATCAATCTTTCCACTGGGTGTTAAAGGAAATTTTTTCATTTCTACCCATAAAGCAGGAACCATATATTCAGGCAACTTCGAATGCAAATAGGACACAACCTTTTCTTTATTGAAATCTTCATCACCCTTTATTAGATAAGCTACTAATCTTTTATCACCCTTATTATTTTGTTTGGCTAAAACAATTGCCTGGCTTATTAATCCGCTTTGCAGTAACACATTTTCAATTTCACCGAGTTCGATTCGATAGCCTCTCATCTTTACCTGGTCATCAATTCTGCCTAAATATTCAATGCTTCCATCGTCCAACCATCTTCCTATATCTCCGGACCTGTACAATCTTGAGCCGGAAGTTTTATCAAATGGATCCACAATAAATTTCTCTGCCGTTAAATCCGCACGATTCAAATAACCTCTCGCAACCTGCGAACCTGCTATACAAATTTCGCCGGGAACACCCACAGGACATAAAGAATTTGATTTATCCAAAACATATACTTTTACATTCGATATTGGCTTTCCGATGGAGATGGTATCTCCTTTCATTGGATCATCCGTTAATGTAGCACAGACAGTATTTTCAGTAGGACCGTAAGCATTTACCAATCTTATTCCTTTTGATTGAATATGCTTTGCAATCACTTCGTTTAAAGGTTCACCTGCAGAAACAATAGTTTTAAGTGTTCCGAAAACATCTTTTATGTTGAGTTGAACAGAAGGTGGAAGAACAGCCACTTCAACATTATTTTTACTAATAAAATCAGCAAATTTTCCGATTGATAATAAATCTTCTTTATCGGGCAAGACGAGAACACCGCCGCTCAAAAAAGTATTAAATATTTCATAACAGGAAGCATCGAAACCAAAGGAAGCAAACTGCATCGTCTTCATGCCCGGTAACAAACGCAAAGCCTCTGCCTGGCTTAGTGCCAGGTTAACCACACCCGCATGCTCTATCATTACACCCTTCGGTTTGCCTGTAGAACCAGAAGTATAAATTACATAAGCCAGTTGATCATAGGCTATCTTTTTTATAAAATCAGTTTCAGCCTGTTTGTTGATTGTTTCCCATTCTTTATCTAATTCTATAATATCAACTATCCCAACTGGAAGCCTTTCTTTAGTTAGTTTACTTGCTAATATTAGAGCAGCTTTTGTGTCTTCCAACATAAATTTCATCCTGTCTTGAGGATATTCAGGATCTATAGGAACGTAAGCGCCCCCTGCTTTTAATACACCAAGTATTCCGACAATCATCTCTACACTGCGCTCAATGCATATAGGTACAAGCATTTCATCTGCCACACCTTTTTTAGATAAAAAACCTGCAAGTTGACTGGCTCTTTCATTTAGCTCCTGGTAGGTTAAGGTATTTCCTTTATGAATAATTGCTGTTTCGTTGGGTGATTTTTTTACTTGTTCCTCAAACAAATCAATGATGCTTTTGTCCTTTGGATATTCTGCTGAGGTATTATTAAAATCAACCAGCAGTTGTTTCTCCTCTTCTTCGGTAAGCAAACGTAATTGCGATATTTTACTCTGAGGTGATTCTACAATAGAATTTAATAATTTTTCAAAATGACCAAATAGTTTCTCAATTGTTTTTTCACTATACAAATCCGTTGAATAGTTTATTGAAACCCTCAGCCCATTTGGGTTTTCATTTATGCTAACGCTCAAATCAAATTTAGTTGTTGTATGTTGATAGGACTCTGCAGATAAGCGCAGATTTCCCAAATTCAGTTGCGGAACATCGGGTGTATTTTGCAAAACAAACAATACCTGGAAAAGAGGGCTGCGACTCAAATCTCTTTCTTTGACAACTGCTTCCACTACTTTTTCAAAGGGCACATCCTGGTGCTCATAAGCCTCCATAGTTGTGGCTTTCACCTGTTGTAAAAACTCTTTGAAGGAAACAC
>JALYYM010000419.1 GCA_030946565.1 Bacteroidota bacterium
CGGTAGTACTGCGTTGAATGGTTTTGACCTGGTAAAATTTTTTACTGATCAAAAACTGGTGATTCAAAAAGCAAGTTTTATGCGACCGGCAGTTTATGTATTCCGTGATAAATTTCCGCCATACATGGAAGGATTAAGGAAAAAGCTTCTCGCTGAAAAGTTCAGGGACATACCCTTCTTCCTTGCCATTGATTAAATTGAAATCGGGGATGGTAAAGCCGTTTATACCGAAAAGAACGCAAAGACGCGGATGGAAGGCAGCCTGCTGTTAGATCATCTTAATGGAAATTTTTCCAACATCAGGAATTATAATTTCAGGCCACAGGATTCTTTATCGTTTGCGTTTAACGGACGCTTTCTCGATACCGCTGCTTTTCATTTACGGGTGGATGAATCTTATACGGATCCTTTATTTGGATTTTTAATGACCCTTACCATTAAGCCGGCTTCACTTACCATTCTCAATCCTTTGCTGGCGCCATTGTCCAATATTAAATTCACTTCCGGTAAGATCGATTCATTTTATATGACCGCTGCCGGAAATGAAAACCTGGCTCGCGGCAACATGACATTCTATTATCACGGTCTCCATCTTCAAATAATAAAAGCCGGGCAAATATCAGAAACCAGTTTTTTAAAACTGGTTGAAAGCGGGTTAGTGAATGCGTTTGTTTTAAAAACAAATAATAGGGATCGGAACGGTCTTATATATTTCAAGAGGTTGAAAGACCGTTCCTTTTTTAATTACATGAATAAAATTATTTTCAGCGGCGTTGCCACGAGTGTAGGCGCTAAAAAAAATAATCGCTACCGGAAAGATTTTATAAATGATGCGGAGGAGGAGAAGAAAGACGGGAAGTAGAATGAGCGCTGCAAGAAAGCACAACTGCAGAATAACATAGACCTTCTAAATTCTGTTTTTACTTTTTTACATTAAGTATAAAACCTATTCCATAAACGTTATCAATACTTACACGTTCAGAAGGCGAAAGGAGTTTCCGTAGCCTGGAAATAAAAACGTCTAAACTGCGGCCAAGGAAATAATCATTTTCGCCCCAGAGTTCCGTTAATATATCTTCTCTCTTTAAAACACAATCCTGGCGCCGGCACAAATATTCGAGCAGTTCTGCTTCACGAAGCGTGAGTAAAATTTGTTTGCTCCCCGCGATGGTAAGTTTCAATAAATCTTTATTGAGTATGACATCACCGCATGCCAGGTTTACAGATGACGTTGCATGGGCATCTGATAAATGATTTCGCCGGATTATATTTCTTATCCGCAGCACCAGCTCATCTATATCGAATGGTTTACTGATATAATCATCGGCGCCAATCTTCAATCCCCGTATGCGGTCTTTCTTTTCATTACGTGCGGTAAGAAATAAAAAAGGAACCGAATCATGTTCACGGGTAATTTTTTCAGCCAGGTCAAAGCCGTTCATTCCGGGGAGCTGAATATCGATGATCAGCAGATGAAATTGCATAGGATTTTCGGTAAAGGTTCGATAGGCTTTTTTTCCGTCGGTGCACCATACCACTTCAAAATCCATTACTTCGAGATATTGCTTTATCACGTTTCCAAGATCCTCCTGGTCTTCAATAAATAGAATTTTATTCTTCATAATTTTGCCCTGGTTTCTTCATAGCTCTACACAGGTATAAAAATAATAAATTCGCTTCCTGTTCTTTCTTTACTGATCACATCGATTTGCCACCCATGTGCTTTTATACATTGTTTCGTATAGAAAAGCCCAAGACCAAGCCCATTTGAGTGTACTTCTTTCTTATTAATCGACTGATTGCGATAGAATTTTTCAAACATCAGCTCTACAGTTTTCGCAGACATGCCTATGCCATTATCAGAAACATGTATTTCAATGTTTTTCTTTACTATTAATGTTACCACCTTTATACTTTTTACTTCACTGTCGTTGTATTTAATTGCGTTTTCAAAAATATTAAAAAGCATAGTAGTGAACCAAAACCTGTCCAGCAGAACCTTTGGATTCTCTGAGCCTACTATAAATTCAATTTTTATATTAGTGCCAGATATTTTTAATCGGTAATCAAGCAATATCTCATTCAGCAGATCATTTAAAAGGTATTCACTTCTTTGAAGCGTGAATTCATTCATAACCGTTACATCGAGCACATGGCTAAAAAGCGTTTGCAATCTTTGTGATTGCCGTTCAATTATATTGGTAAGAGGTTGAATATTTTCCTTCCTCTCAAGCACTTTAGCATTTTGCAGATTTTTATTTGCGATCATTATAGTAGCCAGCGGCGTGTGAAACTCATGGGAAATACTGTTGGCAAAATCAGATTTCATTTCAGCCAGCTTCTTTTGCCTCAGCCAGTTTTTAAATGTGTAAAAATATATCAACACTACCGCCAGAATAGAGAAGGAGCATAAAGCAAACGTAGGAATCATCAGTCGCAAAATAGATAGATAACGGGTAGGGGTATCTACAAACAAACTGAAAGCTAACTGATAGCTATGGTCGGCGGCCGAGGTTACATTAAGAAAGGTAACCTGGTTTTGTTTGGTAGGTTTTTCAAGAGTGCCATCTATGGAATTTCCATCAGGTGTCTGCAGAGCGGAGTTGATAAATGGATATTTTACACCTTTTTGATAAATTGGGATATATTGATTGCCTGAGAAGGTGATGCTTAAGCCTTCAATGAGCAGACGGTATTTTAAATCATGCTTTAGTTTATTGTGTTTAATAATTGTCGTGAAAAGACTGTCCATATTGCTTTTGGCGCGCAATTCAGAAAAAATGCTGTCACAAATTTTTTGTTTGATAATTGAAAATTTTCCGGTATCACTATTATACAAGCGCTCAAGAGTTCCCATGTTGTTATAAACGTATTTGTCAATAATGCGTTGAGCTCCGGGATACACTTTATCATTACGAATACTTTTACTGTAATTATCGTTGATGACATTTTTTTCAACAGAAAAAAAATGTTCGTCTTTTAATTTATAGGTATTGTAAACAAGAAAAAACTGAACCGATACCAGTATGGCAAAACTGATAAACGCAATAATTCTATATGACCTGATAGCCGATGTCAAGATGAATGGTTTTTAGCTAAAGATAACAATCGAAAAGTAGTAATACGTATTGTTAAGCATGTGTTAACAAGGTGTTTAGGATTTGTTAACAAGAAAAACCTGTTGTTCAAAATATATTTGAGCACAGATAAGGTTTTACCGAGACTTGCGATTGAAAGCACAGAACTATTTATTATTTACCTGCCCTCGAAGTTTTTAAAAATACAATAACAAGATTAAATCTGACACATGAGTAATAAACAAACCCTGCTTAAATTAAGCCTCCTAACCTGGCTTTTTATTTTTTGCCAAAATTCCTTTTCACAAATAACCCCAAAACCTAAAGAAGAGATAAAAATTTCCGGTGTCATTAGGAACAATCTTAATGAAGTATTGAAAGGGGCTACCATAGAAAACCTGAATTCAGGCGAAACGGTATTGACCACACCGCTTGGCGCATATTCAATTGCCGCAAATAAAGGTGATTCGTTAAGAGCATCGTTTGTTGGCTACAATCCTTACACGTTTGCATTTACTGATCGTATCGTGTATGACATTACCATGGAAAATGTAACCGGAAGTTTAGATGCAGTGGTAATAGTTGGTTATGGTAAGCAAAGAAAAATAAGCCAGATAGGAGCGCAGTCTGTATTGGAAACAAAAGACCTGAAGCAGCCGATAGCTAATGTAGGTGCAGGTTTGGCTGGACGCCTGGCAGGTCTTGTAGCCGTACAGCGTTCCGGTGAGCCGGGCCACGATGATGCTGATATCTGGATACGCGGTATTGCCACGGTAAATAATTCCAGGCCACTTATATTGGTAGATGGTGTTGAACGTTCGTTAAGTAATTTGAATTATGAAGATATTGCTTCCTTCAGTATTTTAAAAGATGCTTCTGCCACGGCAGTATATGGTGTAAGAGGTGCCAATGGCGTTGTGCTCATCACCACTAAACGAGGTAAGCCCGGTAAGCCTCAATTTAATGTTGATTATTTCCACTCTATTACAACCTTTACCAGGCTGCCAAAAATGACAGATGGTATTATCTATATGAATATGGCTAATGAAGCTTTGGTAACAAGAGGCGATGCCCCAAAATATTCACAGGCTTATATTGACAGTACCAAAGCCGGCAACGATCCTTACCTCTATCCCAATGTAAACTGGATAGATAAAGTGTTTAAAAAAACAGGGGAAAATAATAAAGTCACCGTTAATATTGATGGAGGCGCTCCGTCTGCCTTCTACTATGTGTCTCTTGGTTATTATGATGAAAAGGGTTTTATAAGATCTGATCCTGCCCAGCCTTATCATAGCGGTGTCGGCTACTCGAGATTTAACTTCACCAGTAACTTAACGCTTAAAGCTACCGGTAGCACTACCATTGAACTAGGCTTGCAGGGATACTACAGCAATGGTAACTATCCCGGTATTAATAACGGTTATAACCCACGCGATGCTAGCCAGGTAAATTCTATTTTTCAATCAGTAATAGCCTTGCCACCCGTAGAGTTGGCGTATACTTACCCTGGCGATACAAGCTCCGGCAGAAACCCTAACGGCGGCTTTAGAAACCCGTTTGATGCTGCTGCCCGTTCAGGGTATGCCAATCAATATAAAACTCAGATTTACACAAACATTCGTTTGCGGCAGCAATTAGGCATGCTGGTAAAAGGGCTTTCATTCACCACTATGTTCGCCTTTGACAGTTATAGCGAGCTGGATATTAACCATGCTAAGAGGCAAAATGATTATATAGCCACTGATCGTAATCCGGATGGCTCACTAAACCTGAAATTAACTTATTCCGGATCTAATTCCCTGGGGTATGACCGGTTTAACGGAGGTAACAGGAGGGTATATACAGAAACAGCATTGAATTACGATTCTTCATTTGGCAGGCATCGCGTTAGCGGCTTATTGTTATACAACCAAAGTGAATTTATCGACGCCTTTGCCGGCGATTTTACAAGTTCTATTCCCTTCCGTACCCGTGGCCTGGCAGGCAGGGCTACCTACTCGTACAACGATAAATACTTTGTAGAATATAATTTCGGGTATAACGGCTCTGAAAATTTCGCGAAAGCAAGAAGGTATGGTTTTTTTCCTTCCTATGGATTAGGATGGGTGGCATCGAATGAAAAATTTTATCAGCCCATAAAAAATATAATAACCTTTTTAAAATTCCGCTTCTCGTCCGGCCTGGTAGGGAACAGTGATATTGGGGGTTATAGGTTCGCTTACCTCGACCAGGTAAATACTAATGCTAATGGCTATACTTTTGGAGATAACAGGGCTGGAACCGGGGGCTACCAAATCAGCAGCTATGCCGTTAACCTTACCTGGGAAAGTTCACGCAAAACAAATATCGGTATGGAGATGACGCTCCTTCATGCAGCAACTTTGCAGGTGGACTTGTTCAAAGAACACAGAACGGGAATATTTCTTCAGCGGGGTACAGTGCCGGAGTTTGTTGGTTTAACGTCGGCGCCTTATGGTAATCTCGGTGTAGTGGATAATGCCGGTGTGGACATTTCATTGCAACAAAATCATAAAAGAATTGCAAATAACCTGTACTTAAGCTTACAGGGGAATTTCACTTATGCCCGTAATAAAGTGATTTCTAACGATCAGCCGGATCAAAAATACCCATGGCAGAACAGGGTCGGACAGGGCGTACTTGCGAGATATGGTTATGTAGCACAAGGATTATTTAAAGATTCTGCTGAAATATTAAATTCCGCGCAGCAAACTTTTGGCGAGGTAAGGCCTGGCGATATTAAATTTAAAGATCTTAACGGCGATGGTAAAATTGATGCTTTTGACCAGACCGTTATTGGTACGGGTGACGTTCCCTTTATTTTATATGGTGTTGGTTTTGATCTTACCTATAAAAATTTCAGTATCGGTGCATTCTTTCAGGGGCAGGCCAAGGCAAATATTATATTAAGTGGAAATAGTATCCAACCATTCTCAGGTGACGGTGGCGTGGGTAATGCCTATAGCATAATTACTGACAGGTGGACGCCTGAAAATCCAAATCAAAATGCATTTTATCCGAGGCTTGGCTTTGGGGGGCCTAAAAACAGTAATAATAATCAACCGAGCACCTGGTGGCAAAAAGATGCCAGCTTCGTAAAACTGCGCACGGTAAAATTTGCCTATACATTTCCTGATGCAACGTTTACAAAATTCGGAATTAAGGGCGCCTACCTGTATTTAATCGGTGAAAATGTACTCACCTTCAGCAAGTTTAAATTATGGGATGTGGAATTAAACACTTCTAACGGTGTACGCTACCCGCAGGTGGCCGCTTATTCGATGGGTGTACATTTTGAATTTTAAATTGATCAAATTACCATTTATGAAAAAAATATTTTCAATAGCGACTATTACTCTACTATTTTTTGGTATAAACTCCTGCAAGAAAGGCTATCTTGACCAGGTGCCGGCCGACAGGATAACGATCGAGCAGGTATTTGCCCACAAAAATACAGTCGATAATTTTTTAGCAAATGTCTATTCCTATATAAGAGATGAAGCATCTCAAAGATATATAGGAGGCAGCACCTCAGGTGGCCCATGGACCGGCGCTTCGGATGAAGCCGAATACGACTGGAGCTTTGTGTTCAGCAACTACATGAATGTAGGCGCATGGGGCCCCACCTCTGGGGTAGTAAATGACTTCTGGAAGAATTATTATATAGGTATCCGCTCCGCCACTTATTTTATGGCGCATGTAGGAGAAACCAAAGAGATCACCAACCAGGCTAATGGTGCACAGTTATTAGCAAGATATATCGCTGAAGCAAGGGCATTACGTGCCTATTATTATTTTCAGCTATTAAAAATATTCGGCCCCGTGGTAATAATTGGAGATGTTGTTGTGGCTCCTGATGCTCCGTTAGGTGATGTACAGCTTGCCCGCAGCCCCTACGATTCTTGTGTTGATTACATCGCCAGCGAATTTGATAAAGCCGCAGCAGACTTGCCGGATGCCCTGTTTACAAGCGGTGATTATGGAAGAATGACCCGGGCGGTGGTAACAGCTTATAAAGCACAAATGTTGCTGATAGCGGCAAGCCCTCTTTATAATGGGAATAGCGACTATGCCGCCCTTAAAAATCCCAGTGGAACTCAATTAATAACCCAGCACTACGATGCCACTAAATGGGCCAGGGCTGCTGCTGCATCAAAGGCTTTCATAGATGCTTATGTGCCCGGCACATACAGGCTTTATACGGCTACAGATGGCTCAGGTAACCTGGATCCTTTTGTTTCCTGCAGGGATGTAGTACTGAAAGACTGGAATGTGGAATGGATATTCGGCAAAGTTGGCGGCGATCCCGGCACAAGGCAATATGAAGGAACGCCGTATCATTCCGGCTCTGATGCAGCGATACGCGGAAGTGGCGGTTTAGGGCCAACTCAGGAAATGGTGGATGCTTACTTTATGGATAACGGTTTATCTATTACCGATCCCGGCTCGGGATATGTGGAAAATGGCTTTTCTAACACAGATGGAAAATATACCACAGCCGGCACGTATAATATGTACACCAACAGGGAACCCAGGTTTTATGCGGACATTACTTACAATGGCAGGATATGGTTAAATACTACTACCACTTCCGGTGTTGTTGTCACTCAGACCTATTACACCGGCAACTCGGGAAAAAAAGTGGGCAGCAACGATTACTCACCAACCGGTTATATCATAAGAAAAGACATTGCCCAGAGTTATGCTAATAATTCCAGGTCATGGGTTATGCTGAGGCTGGCGCAGATTTATTTAGATTACGCCGAAGCGTTAAATGAATCGGCATCGGATAATCCCGATATAGCAAAGTATGTAAACCTGATAAGGGAAAGAGCGGGAATACCCGATCTGCCAGCGAATTTATCCCAAAGTGAAATGCGCCTTGCTATTCGTAAGGAAAGACGAGTGGAACTTGCCTTTGAAAATGCACGCTATTTTGATACACGGCGCTGGAAAATAGCAGAGCAGACCGATGGCGGTCCTTTTTATGGCATGGACATTAATGCCGGCACCAGTTTGACTGATCCTGCTTTTTATCAAAGAACCATATTTGAAACCCGTGTGTTTACCAAACAAGATTACCTGTGGCCAATACCGCAGCAAGAGCTGAATGTGGATAAAAACCTGGTGCAAAATACGGGCTGGTAAAAAGAAAGCACCGTTTTTTATAATGATTAAAATAATCACTGATTAAAATAATGAAACAATGAATAGCCTATCTAAAATTACTGTTGCATGTGCCAGCATTGTGCTGCTTGCTTCGGTTATCAGTTCATGCAATAAACCTGATGTGATAACATATAGCAAAGAAGGCAGCATTTACATGCCAAGGGCGGCAAACGGTAACAGCAGCCTTCTATTGCTGCTTGCTGATACCGCACAGACAACTACCTTCGGCGCTTCGTACGGCGGATTAAGATATCCCAGCCAGGATATAAACGTCACCTTTCAAGTTGATCCTTCTTTGATAACCAACTACAATGCAACACACGGTACTTCTTATGTTTTACTGCCCGCCCCGAGCTATAGCATTCCTTCCTTAATGGCTACAATAAAAGCAGGGGAGACCGGCTCTAATAATTTGCCATTAAATATCATTACCACTAACCTTGATAAGGCAATTAAATATATTCTTCCTGTTACACTTGCAAGCACTTCATCGGGCTTCATCGACAGCAGCCTGCGTACTACTTATTTCACAGTGGATACAATACGCAGATTAGAAAAAGATATTACTTCCATGGCTACGCTTTC
>JALYYM010000437.1 GCA_030946565.1 Bacteroidota bacterium
CCTAAGGCAATCGCGTTCGGCATGGTCCAGTTAGGTACCATGCTTGGAAAATTAAAAGGAACTATAGATGCGACAATGCCGAGCGGCACATGCTCTGTGCGGCATTCAACTCCTCTGCTTACCTCCAGTAACTCGCCTGCAACTAATTGCGGAAGAGAACAGGCAAATTCAGTAAGCTCAATGCATTTCTCAATTTCCGCAGTGGATTCGCCGATTGTTTTACCATTTTCTTCTGAGCATAATTCTGCAAGAGATTGCAGATTTTTTTCCAGTAAAGTTTTGTAGCGAAAGAAAACCTGTACCCGTTCTTTTATAGGAGTTTTGCTCCAGGACGGAAATGCTTTTTTCGCGGCGTTTACAGCTTCATCAAGATCTTCCAATGATGAGAGACAAACCTTTGATAGCAAGGTGCCATCAATGGGGGATATTACATCAAGTGTTTTTCCGGAAGATGAACTTTTAAAATTTCCCGCAATATAATTTTGAACATTTGGGTATTTCATAAATATTTATTTTAATCGGTGTGTAGGGAACCTTAATTCAACTCTTATGTATTTCATGTTAAACTGGTTCGAAGTAAATCGTAGTAATTTAACTAAAAAACTCTTATTTCATAATTAAGATGAATGTATTGTAATTTTATGCCTCCCATCTTTTAATAAGAAAAAGATTTTTTTATTTTTTATGTGCAAACGGAATTTAATTCTCCCTATACTAGCCCTTATTTTTTTACATGCATTCGGCGGATGTAATTCTGACAGAACTCATATTTCACTGCCTTCAAAGGACTATGATCTTAATAATCCCGCCAAGCTTATCCTTGGAAGTGAGTTATCAGAAATATCAGGTATCAGCTTCTATCCACGGGACAGCAGCGTTTTTGCAATATCGGATGAAACAGGTTTTTTATACAAAATTCATCTCAACAAAAAATTTCTTATAGAAAAATGGAAGTTTAATGAGAAGCATGATTTTGAAGATGTAATTCAACTCGATAGTACTTTTTATGTATTGGAGAGCAATGGTAATATTGAAGAATTAAGGTTCGCTTCAAATGGTGATAAGTCCAAAGGCCAAGATACTGTTTTCAACCGCCGCACTATTTTTCCGGCAAGCAATGTTTCAAAGAATGAATTTGAATCGCTTTATTATGACGACGAATATAAAGGCATTGTAATGATATGCAAAGATTGTGAGGAAGATGGCTTTCATGTAACTACGGCGTGGCTGTACGATCCTGTTGCGGATACTTATACTAAATCAATTTATAAAATAGCACTGGATGTTATCGCTAAGCAAATTGGCCAGGACAGCAGTAAGTTCAGGCCTTCTGCAGCGGCTGTAAATCCTATAACAAAAGATGTATGGGTAATATCATCTACCGATGAATTGATAGTTGTTCTTGACAGGAAAGGAAGTATGAAGGATATTTATACTTTAAACCCAGTTATATTCCCAAAGCCGGAAGGACTAACGTTTACGCCATCAGGCGTGCTGATGATTTCTAATGAAGCGGTGGACAAGTACGGCTCTGCTTCTTTGCTAATATTTAAACCGAAAAAATAAAGGTGGATGTATAAAATTATCGTTATTGCCATTATTTGTTTTTCGGCTACCCGTACCTGTTGTGTTGCGCAAAGTGACTCTATTCAGCAAAGAATAATACTTATAGGTGATGCAGGGGAATTGAATTTTGGCCGTGAACCTGTGGTAGACGCAGTCAAAAAATTAATTCCTTTAAATGATAAGACCACTATTATTTACCTGGGCGATAACCTCTACAACTATGGTTTGCCTGACGAAATAATGCCGGGTTATAATCACCTGAAATCTATCTTAGACTCTCAAATAAATATTGCAAAGGGCACTAAGGCAAAAGTATTTTTCATACCTGGAAATCACGATTGGGCAAACGAAGCTTTAGGAGGTACTGCGATAGTCAAACGCCAGGGAGCTTACGTTAATGATAGTGGCAATCCTAATGTGCATTTTTACCCGGAAGATGGATGCCCGGGGCCAGTTGCTATTTCAATCAATAATGACATTGAACTCGTGATGTACGATAGCCAATGGTTTATAAGAAAGCCGGGAACCAAGCCGGGAATTGAATCGGACTGCGACTTCAAAACGCCGGAACAATTTTTTAGTGAGCTGGACGCCATCCTGCAAAATAATTCTAAAAAACTAGTAATACTTGCCGGCCATCATACCCTTAGAAGCTACGGAATCCATGGAGGTTATTTTCCTGCAAAATTATTATTGTTTCCTTTAATAGATATAAATCCTAAACTGTGGATTCCCATACCTATCGGCTTTATTTATATATTAGCAAGGGGCACATTTGGCACACCCGAAGACTTACGGTATCCCGCATACAAAAATATGATTAATGCCCTGGATAGTCATGTTAAAGGATATCCCAATGTGATATTCGTAGCTGGCCACGAGCACACTTTACAACTTATTAAAGACAGCAGTTATTATTATGTCGTAAGCGGCGCCGGCTCAAAACATACCCGCCTTAACCATGGCAAAAAATTATTGTATGGCGCAAACTCACTGGGCTTTGCGACATTAGAAATTTCTAAAAACAAAAATGTGCGTTCGGATTTTTATACAGTGTACAAAGATTCTACCGGGCACCCTTTTTCCCAGAATCTTTTTAATTTTTCTTCTATTGTAAAAGAACCGGGAGACAGTGCAACAAAAATTCCGGAAGCGGTGCCGATAGCAAGTTTTGAAGATAGTGTAACCGTGCCCGTTAACCGCGGTTATCTCAACGTTTCTGCAATACATAAATTTTTTGGCGGTAAAAATTATCGTAAAGAGTGGGCGACGCCGGTTCATTTAAAAGTATTTGATATTAAAAAGGAAAATGGCGGATACACTATTGAAGGTATTGGCCGGGGAAAGCAAACGAAGTCGCTAACGCTAAAAGATAAAAACGACAAAACCTGGAAATTGCGTACGGTAGATAAAGACCCTGAAGGAGTGATCGCCCAGCAATTGAAGTCAACAGTACCACTGAATATAATGAGGGATATGATTTCTGCTGAACATCCTTATGCGGCGCTTACCATTCCTCCGTTGGCAGAAGCCGCCGGCATCGAACATACAAGCCCAACTTATTATTTTGTGCCCGACGATCCGGCGCTCGGTTTTTATCAACCCGTTTTTGCCAACAAAATATGCTTGCTGGAAAAGGTAGATCCAACGCCGACTGAAGATGATATGCGGGGAATAACGAAAATCAAAGACACAAAAACCACAGCAAAAATTGTTGATAAAATTATTAAGGATAGCAAAAATCACATAGACCAGGAATCAGTGTTACGGGCAAGGCTACTCGATATGATGATCGGCGATTGGGACAGGCATTTTGACCAATGGAGATTCGGCACAAATGATACCGGCGCGGGTAAACTATATTATCCTATTCCGAGGGACAGGGACCAGGCCTATTTCAATTCAGACGGGCTTTTCGTAAGAAGCCTGAGCCTGGCTGCTTTACCTTACCTGCAGGGTTTTAAAAGACATTTTTATAATATTAAATGGTTCAATTGGGAAGAAAGAAACTTCGATAGATTGTTTATGAACAACCTTGACGAGAATGCCTGGAAAAGAATAATCACAACATTTCAGCAAAATGAAACCGACAGCGTAATTGCCGATGCTGTAAAACAATTGCCTCCTAAAATTTATGCGCTGGATAAGAAAAGCATACCTGCCAAACTTAAAAGCCGTAGGGATCTTCTTAGCACTGCTGGGTTAAAGTATTATCGTTTTTTATCAAAAGAAGTAAACGTACTTGGAAGCAATGTAGATGAATACTTTAAATTGTTTAATGCTGGAAAAGATCTTGAAGTAAAAGTATATAAGGTGAAGAAGAAAAATGCCGATACATCCGATGTAATATTTGATCGCATATTTAAGTACCCTGATACCAAATATATAAACCTGTATGGGCTGAATGGCAATGATAATTTTGAGATAGACTCTACCGCGGACTCTAAAATTAAATTAAGAATTATCGGCGGGAAAGGAAGGGATACTTTTAATATAAAAGGAAATGTAAGAAACAAAATTTACGACTATACACCCGACACTAATTATATTCAGAATTCTAACAAAAGCTCTATTGAGATTTCCAGTGATCCGCAGGTAAATAATTACGATATCTCAGGGTATAATTATAATATTTACCGCCTTCCACTGTTGAGTGTTGGGTTTAATGAAGAAGATAAATTTATTGCCGGTGCAGGCTATTCATATAGGACCTACGCCTTCAGAAAGGCGCCGTACTCTACGTTTCAGCGGATTACTTCACTTTTAAGCTTTAAAACCGGGGCGTACCAGGTAAAATATACGGGCGAATTTAACCAGCGCATAGGTAAATATGACGCATTAGTAAATGGCCAGATTTTCAACACCGTGTTAGATAATTTTTATGGATTGGGTAACGACACTAAAAAAGACGATAACAAACCGTCATCATTTTATAATGTGAGGTACAGTTTTGCCTCTGGCGAAGTTCTTTTACGTAAACGCTTTCATAGCCTGGCAGAATTTAATATTGGTCCATACTATTATCATTATTGGAATAACTATTATGCTAATAAAGGAAAGATTCTTGGGCAACCAGACCTTGCCGGGCTTGATTCTGCGAGTATATATTCTAATAAGTCTTATGCGGGTGGAAAAGTCGCTATTGTTATTCATAATCCGAATAAGGAATTTCTGCCTACCAGAGGTGTGGTATGGAATACCGAGCTTACCTCTTTGGTAGGTTTAAATGACGATAGCAGGAAGATTACAAAGCTCACATCAGATATGACTTTGAATGCGAGCTTCACTGAACCTACAAGACTTATTTTAGTTTTTCGCGG
>JALYYM010000476.1 GCA_030946565.1 Bacteroidota bacterium
CTTAGTATTCAATTTTTTTTAATGCAATCAATTACTCTTAAACAAAGTTTGCCTTCCGATTTTCTATCACAACTGTCAAATGTTCTAAATACCAGGCCGGAAAACAATCGTCTGTCAATAAACAATCATTTTATCAGTGGACACTTTACAGCATTCCTTTTTAAAAATGGAATTGAATGCATGGTAGCCCGATACAGGCTTAAAGAAGATTTTCATTTGCATAAGACTCCTTCAAAAAATAATTATTATATCTTAAGGATTGATGAAGTGCAGCACGCTGAAACCTCACTTGTAGAGGTCGAAGGGAAATATACTTCACTTGAAAATGAAAATTATATAAGTACACTATTAAGCTCAAGGCAAACCTCCACACTTATTTGCTCAAAGAATTCAAGGATCAAAACGATTGAAATACATATACCGGCTAAATGGCTGGAAAATAAAATAGAAGGTAAAGAGCCAAAAGAAATGCTTTTCAATGGATTAAAGCCGAATGGTATAGATATAAAATTTGCCTTTGGCCATGTTAACTTAAAATTCTTTTCTCAGAATATTACACGGAATGCAGCAAGGGCATCAAGCAATTCAGAAATACATGGGCAAGCCGTTTATCTTTTATTGGAAAAATATATTCATCACCTTAATGAAAAGTTGGCGCAAAAGGCCAATGAACAAAAGACTAAAATTGTAAAAGAAGAAATCAGCAGGTTGATCGCGGTGAAAGATTTCCTTATAAAAGACCTTGATACGCCACCTCCTTCATTCTCTTCATTAACATCCATGGCTGCGATGAGCGGCACCTCTCTCAAAACAAAGTTTAAGAAGATGTATGGTGACAATCTATTTGAATTTTACCAGAGGCAGCGAATGCAAAAAGCGCGTGTGCTGCTGCTTTCGCACCATTATTCAATAAAAGAGATTGGCTTGCGGATGGGCTATATTAACCTGAGTAATTTTTCTGTTGCTTTTAAAAAAGAATTTGGCCACTTGCCCAGTGCGCTTTCAAAAAGGCATTAAAAATTGTCTTTAGCAGCTATATTCATAAACAGTTTAATAGCTGAAACTATTAGGTGTTCAATACATTTGCTGGGAGAAATACCCTGGATTAATTAGGATTTCATTTAATGAAAAATCAAACGTAAATACTCCTTCAAAAGAGTGTTTGCTATTTTAAATGAAACCTTCATTTACTGTGTAGAATGTTCTTTTCTTTTTTGCGAAATCTGCATACCAGCCGCTACTAAATCGTTGCACGCTTCGGCGGTTTTTTTACACATCACATCATCGTTTTTATATTCATTGAGCGCCTTTACGCAGGAGATACAAATGTCTGCACATACTTCGCAGAGCTGCTCAAAAAAAGGTGAACGCTGCGCCTCAAATTTTATACATTGACTACACATTTCCGCTACGTCCCTGCAGATATTTATTGTGTTAACATATCTGCCGTTTTCAATACTGTGCGCAATGAAATCTTCACAAGTTCTCCAGCATTTAAGGCATTTGTCCAGCCAGTCAAAATGCTCTTTTGTTCTTATATAATTTAACCCGCTCATTTTAATTTAATTGACGTTTTCAATATAAATCCACTATTTCAACACTCTAATTTATAAATAAACACATATATAATTAATCATTACTGATATAACTTCTTTCTTAATATAAAATTACATTTATATATATACAATTAAATTATTATTTAGGCTCTCAGAGTTTTTTTACCTGGGATTTTTTTAAAAATAAATGAATAAATAATTTGGTGAAGCTAAATTAATTAGTATTTTTGTCTAAATAAATTAGTTTGCTATGGCACTTGCAGGACAAAACTTAAAATATTTACGTAAGCTCCGCGGTTGGACGCAGGAGGAGTTCGCCTCAAAGCTTGGCATCAAACGGTCACTTATAGGCGCTTATGAAGAAGAAAGGGCTGATCCCCGTATTGACGTATTGGAAATAGTGGGTGATATATTTAAAGTAACGCTAGATGAATTATTGTTGCGAGACTTAAGTGAAACAAAAGGAGCCAGCTATCTTGCCAAAAGACGCCAGCTTAAGATGATGAGTGCAGACAGGAATATCATTCATTTTGTTCCGGTAAAAGCTGCCGCAGGTTATCTTGCAGGTTATGCTGATAGCGAATTTATTGACGAGCTGAACACATTTACTTTGCCGATGCTTACCGGCGGTAATTATCGTGCTTTTGAAATAATAGGTGACAGTATGATGCCGACGCCAAGTGGCAGTATTATCGTTGGTGAAAAAACTGAGAATATCGACAGTGTAAAAAACAATGGCGCATACATCGTGGTAAGCAAAAGCGAGGGCATAGTTTACAAACGTGTAGTTAAAAGCAATAAGAATAAAAATAAGCTTACCCTTGTAAGTGATAATCCATCTTATCAGCCTTACCAGGTAAATACTGCTGATGTACTTGAAATGTGGCAGGCACAAGCGGTAATAAACAAAGTCACCCAGCAGCAGCGCTGGGATGTTGATTCATTAGTAAATCTTGTTAGTAACCTGCAGGACCAGGTAACCACATTGAAAAAGAAAATGAATTAGGTTTGTAATTTCTCATTAGATTTCGCTTCATTCTTACACTTAGAATGCGGCCGTACAGATACATCGATTAACAATTAAAAAGCACAGTCATGATTAAGTTACAAATCGTAGGCAATCTCGGTGCAGATTGCATTGCAAAGGAAGTAAACGGTAAAAACGTAATTAACTTTAATGTTGCCCACACAGAAAAGTTTAAAGACGGACAAGGAAATTTGAAAGAAAAAACAACCTGGGTAAATTGCGCTTATTGGACTGACAGGACGGCCGTAGCCCAATATTTAAAAAAGGGTAAGCAGGTATACGTAGAAGGTTGGCCTGAAGCAGAAGCATATACTAACAAAGACAACCAGGCTGCCGCTACACTAAGAATGCGGGTAAGAGATTTACAATTGCTTGGCGGAAATACTGACAGCCAGGATAATTCCAGTTCTTATCAGCAATCTTCTTCATCTTCAAGCAGCAATAGAGCCACTGTATCAGCAGATATGGAAGAGCCGGCTGACGATCTTCCCTTTTAATATTTTGGATTTTATTTTCGTGTGAAATTTAGCGGCTGCATTGTGGCCGCTTTTTTTTGCACGTAATAGTTTAGCGTAACAATTTTTGTTGAAGTGGCCATCAACGAACGATTTCTTTATTGACATCATTCGTTTTCTCACTGTCCAAATGTTTTTTAATAACCAAAAACCCAATCAATATCATTATAAGAATTAAAATGATAGTAAGATACAGCCAGGGCAGGTCCTTGAGGCTCCGCTTTAATTTTTTAGATTTCTTTTTTTCAAGTTGTTTTTTCAAGTTGAGATTAAGTTGCTCAACCAACGCACTTACATCTTTTTTATTTTTTAATCCACCCAGGCCTTCCACTGCGTCATTGATCATTTCCGAATCTATCATTGCTTCTTCCAATTCGTGTTTTTCCTTACCTGTCAGTTTATCACTGAGATAGTCCATCAGCTTTTGATTGTCAATATCTTTATTGCTGTTTGATAATATGTTTAAAAGATCTTCGCTCATTATTATTTATTAATTACCTGATTCCATCATCAGTTTTAATTTCCTTTTTCCATTTTGAATATAGCTTTTTACCTGCATCATTGAGAAGCCTGTGATGTCAGCAATCTCTGTGTATGATTTTTTCTCAAGGTAAAATAAAGTTACACATTGGCGCTGTTCACTGTTAAGATCATGCAGGCACTTTTGCATTTTTATCAAAAGGGTATCTCTTTCAATTAGTACGTTTTTATCAATTGTGTCTTCCGGTGTTTTTATATATTGCTCATTCAATTCAACAGGAATTTTGCCTTTGTTCCTTAACGTCATAAGGCAATGATTTTTCGCAATCATATATATCCAGCTCTTGAAATATTCAACGTTGTACTTGTGGAGTTCATCAATTACTTTTAAAAAAACTTGCTGCACCGTATCCCGGGCATCTTCTTCATTTTTCAAATATTTTAGGCAAACACCCAACAGCAGCAAAGTATAGCGGGGAAGTAAAATGCCGAGCCATTTATTATCATGGTCTGTATAAAATTTTTGCAACAGTTCTTTATCATCTATATCATTGTATTTTTGTGAATTCAAAACTACTGTGTGTTTTTTTGTAAAATGTAAACATAGATAAATTCCATAATTTACAATCCGAATAAATAGCTGAAACCTTTTATGCAATACGTTGTATGCTGTGTCCCTGTTAGCCCGTTGCGGTTGGAGCCGTCCCATAAATCAGAAATGGTATCACAATTACTCTTTGGCGAAAAATCTGTCATTATAGAACAGCGCGATGGCCAATGGATAAAAGTCCGTTTGAAATATGATGGCTATGAAGGCTGGTGCCAGCAGGGCCATTCCGCGGAAATTGATGAAGAGCATTATACAAATGTTGACAAAGACCTAACGGCAGGATGGGTAAACGAAATTGATTATAATGGCCATCGCATGAACGTTCCATTAGGAAGTTCGCTCTCGGCATTTAAAAATGGTAAAGCATTCTGGCGAAAAAATTCAGTGCACTTTAAAGGTGAAGTTTGGAACCCGGAAGAAATAAAAGTCACGCCAAAACTTATTAAGCAGGTGGCGTATAAATTTTTAAACACTTCTTATTTGTGGGGAGGCAAATCAGTATTCGGCATTGATTGCAGCGGCTTTGCACAAATGACGTACAAGTTTATAAATAAGCAACTGCCAAGAGATGCGTGGCAACAGGCTGAGCAAGGCGAAGTAGTAAATTTTCTGCAGCAGGCACATTGTGGGGACCTTGCTTTTTTTGATAATGAAGATGGCCAAATCATCCACGTAGGAATATTGCTGAATGAAAACGAAATAATTCATTCTTCCGGTAAAGTGCGCATTGATAAAATTGACAACCAGGGAATACTAAACCTTGAAACCAAATTGCGGACGCATAAGCTCCGGATTATAAAAAGATACTTTTAAAGTTGGTTGGAGTTTTTTTTTGTGATCAGTAAAGGTTTCAAAAGTAGCATTATCATGTCCCCGGCTTTATATTTTGAGAAATATGAGTAGCCGCTTTACCCTCATCATCGATTACCTTCTTATCAAAAAAAAGCATCTTAATTGACACAACAATCATCAGGATTGCGAATAATTTTTTTACCGTTTCCTGTGGTA
>JALYYM010000515.1 GCA_030946565.1 Bacteroidota bacterium
TTATGTATGATACTCCGGAAGAAATTGTAAAATATAAAGACAAAATTATGCAACGGGCTGTTGTAACTAAAACAATGCCACTGAATAACAAAACGAATATGACACAGGAAGAGCGCGATATTATTCGTTGCTGGATTAACCAGGGGGCAGTGGTGAAATGAGATTAATATGTTACTGAAAGTAGTATGATGAAAAATATTTGGTTGGATGGGATCTATAAGGCAATGAATTTCCAATGTCATGCCTTCAGGATTTTGAAACTAATGTTGATATGTTCTATAATCATACACTATCAAAAGTGGCCCAAACCAGGAAGGCTTTTTCAGAAACTTTTTAAATTAAGAGCCTTTTATGAAGCCTTCCTGGTTTTACCTTTTCATTAATCCATTTAAGCTAACTTTATTACAAACAAAAAACTCTTTTGATTCAATTTATTCTAAATAATAAAGAAATAAATACCGCATTGCCTGCGGGCACATTGTTGCTGGATTTTGTTCGTTATCATAAAGATCTGATTGGAACCAAAATCGGTTGCAGGGAAGGGGATTGTGGCGCCTGCACTGTATTGGTTGGAGAAATAACAGGTGATGAACTTATCTATCGTTCTATGACCTCGTGCCTGCTGCCGCTTGCTAATGTTCATCACAAACATATTGTAACGGTAGAAGGAATAAATGCGGAGCAACTCAATCCTGTGCAGCAATGTATAGCTGATGAAGGCGCTTCGCAATGCGGTTTTTGTACGCCGGGTTTTGTGGTTTCGCTGGCGGGATTTTGTTTAAACAATAAGCCTCCTACTTATAAAAATGCTATCGCATCCATTGATGGAAATATCTGCAGGTGCACCGGATACAAATCAATTGAAAGAGCCGCTGCAAGGCTTACTGAGTTGATGAAAGAAAGAAAAGATGAAGATGCTATTGATTTTGTTACCGAGAGAAAAATCCTGCCACAATATTTCAAAGAGATCAGGCAACGGCTGATTGAATTAAAAGGTAATACTAACGGTGTATTGCAGACGAAAGACGATCAAAGATTTCTTGCTGGTGGAACAGATCTTTATGTTCAGCAACCCGAAAGTTTGGTTCATGCGGACATCAATTTTTTATATGACAAAACAGATCTTAAGGGAATAAAAAAGGTTGGAAACAGATGCTGCATAGGCGCTTCTGCGACCGTAACTGATGTGGCGGACTCTGAAATTTTCCTTGAACATTTTCCGCGAATCCCGGGATTTATTAAATTGGTTTCATCAACGCCGGTAAGAAACATGGCAACAGTTGCAGGTAATTTTATAAACGCCTCGCCGATCGGAGATCTCACTATTTTCTTTCTGGCGCTTGATGCGCAATTGTTGTTACGTGACGGCACGAATGAAAGAAGCATTCCGCTGAGAAAATTATACAAAGGATATAAAATTCTTGATAAGCGGCCGAATGAATTTATACAACAGATCTACTTTGATCTTCCGTTAAAAAATACTTTTTTCAATTTCGAAAAAGTAAGCAAGCGTACTCATCTTGATATTGCCAGCGTGAATACTGCCCTATCAATAACAATAAATGAAGGCCAAATAATTGGTGCTTCTTTATCTGCAGGCGGCGTTGGCCCTGTACCGTTATATCTTATAGAAGCGTCTGAATTTTTAAAAGGAAAAGTGTTGACTGAAGATATAATTCTTAAGGTAATCGAAATTGCAAAACAGGAAATTTCGCCGATAAGCGATGCACGAGGAAGTAAGGAGTATAAAGCATTATTATTGGGGCAGTTGATTACGGCGCATTTTATTATCCTATTTCCTGCTTTAAGTACGGAAAAAATGTTGATTTATTAAATGAAGAATATAGACACATTCACACACGTAAGAGGCGAATCCATTTACCTGGATGATATTCCTGTGCTTGCCGGAACACTGTATGGTGCTGCCTTTGGTTCTCCTATAGCTCATGGAAAAATTGTTAGTCTCGATTTGTCTGAAGCAGAGAAAATAAACGGTGTGGTAAAAATATTTACTTCTAAAGATATACCGGGACAAAAT
>JALYYM010000523.1 GCA_030946565.1 Bacteroidota bacterium
GGGCTGCGACTCAAATCTCTTTCTTTGACAACTGCTTCCACTACTTTTTCAAAGGGCACATCCTGGTGCTCATAAGCCTCCATAGTTGTGGCTTTCACCTGTTGTAAAAACTCTTTGAAGGAAACACGCGCCTTCACATTACTTCTTAAAGCAAGTGTGTTTACAAAAAATCCTACAAGCTCATTAACTTCTTGTTGCGCCCTGTTCGCGATTGGAATACCCACGCATATATCTTCCTGCCCACTGTAACGCTGCAGCAATATTTTAAAAGCGGCTAATAAAACCATGAATAATGTAACACCTTCATCCCGCGACAATGAATTCAGCCGATCCGCGAGTTCTTTTGAAATATTGAGCCCTCTATTTCCTCCCTGAGTACCATGCACAGATGGTCTTTTGTAATCTGTGGGCAACTCAAGCACGGCAACACCTTCAAGCTTATTTTTCCAATAATCTATTTTTTTCTCAAGCACTTCGCCCTGCAGATAGTTACGCTGCCAAATAGCATAATCCGCGTACTGAATTTCAAGAGGAGCAAGCTCAACCGGCTGGCCATTATCATAACCATTATATAATGAAGCGATTTCCCTTACAATAATCGGCATAGACCATCCATCGGAGGCAATGTGATGCATGGTAACCAATAAAAGGTATTCGGAATTCTGAAGGGTTATAAGAGTTGCACGCAGCATGTAATTGTTAGAAAGATCGAAGGGCTCTTTTATAAGCTGCTGGATACGATTTCTTAATTGATCATTATCGCCTACGCCGGTAAATTCCTCTAATACTTTCAGTTCCCATTGATCCCTTTCTTTGATATACTGGTAGGTACTACCATCCTTTTTTCTAAATGTAGTTCTTAGTACTTCGTGCCGATTAATGATCGCCTGAATTGATTTAGCTAAAGCATCTAAATTCAAGTTTCCTTTTATACGAAATAACGCAGGTATATGATATTGAACGCTACCTTCCAGTTGATCAATAAACCATAAGCGTTCTTGTGAAAATGATAGCGGAATATATTCGGGGCGAGGCCCAGCTTTAATTGGAGGAATTGAGGTTTCGGCAGACTGGTTGTTTAAATAAGCTGCCAACGTTGCAATTGTCGGATATTCAAAAATATCTCCAATATTTATTTCTAACCCCAACTCTTTTCTTAAGACAGACATTAAGCGGATTGCAAGAAGAGAATGGCCACCCATATCAAAAAAATCATCATTGGTTCCTATTGAGTCTATCTTTAAAACATCAAGCCACACCTTAGTTAATTTTTCCTCCAACTCGTTGCCTGGTTCAGCAGAAGGCCCAGATGAAATATTTATCTCCGGATCAGGAAGCGCTCTTTTATCAACTTTCCCATTTGACGTTAATGGTATTTTTTCCAATTCAACTATAAATGCCGGCACCATGTAATCCGGAAGTTTACTATTGAGGTATGACGTTATTTCTTCTTTGTCAAAAACATCCTTTACAACTACATACGCTACAAGTTTTTTATCTCCATCGGTATCTTCTTTTGCAATTACAACAGCTTGCTTTACTAAACCGGCCTGGAGAAGTACCGCTTCAATTTCTTCTAATTCTATGCGATAGCCCCTTATTTTAACCTGGCTATCTATTCTTCCTAAATATTCAATGTTGCCATCAGGCAGCCATCTTCCCAAGTCTCCTGTCTTATACAATTTTGGCGGATCAGTTTCAGTGAAAGGATTTTCCCCTAAGGGGCTGGCGATGAACCTTTCTTCAGTTAACTTCTCCAGGTTTAGATATCCTTTTGCAACTCCTGCACCACCTAAATATATTTCTCCGGCAACTCCAACAGGAACTAATTTTTGATCCTCATCGAGCACATAAGCGCTCCTGTTATTCAATGGCCGGCCAATGGGGATGGATGTATCTTCTGAGGTATCCTTTATATTATAGGTGAGCGAAAACGTTGTGTTTTCCGTAGGCCCATATCCGTTTATAATTTCAATGGAAGGATAAGCTTCTTTGAATTTTGCAATGTGTTGCTGAGATAATTTTTCACCACCGACTAAGATGGTTTGTAGTGTTTTAAATAAAGTGATGTCGGTTTCAACTAACTGGTTAAACCAACTCGACGTGAACCACATCATGTTAACTTTTCTGCTTTGAATTTCATTTTTCAGCAGCACATTGTCAAGAAGCTTTGACTCGGCACATAAAACCAACTTTCCGCCATTCAATAACATTTCCCAATACTCGAATGTGGTTGCATCGAAAGATGACGAACCTGTAGAGAGCAAAATATTTTTGTCGCTGAACGAGACATAATCCGTTCCTTTAACGAGGCTCACAACATTTTGATGAGTAACCAAAACTCCTTTAGGCCTGCCGGTTGAGCCGGAAGTATAAATAACATAAGCAAGACTTTCCGGAGAAATATTTGCCTCAACGTTTTCAGGTGATTCGTGGTTTATTGTCTCCCAATCAGTATCTAATTCTATGGTTTCAATTTCAGAAAAATCTGCCAGCTTTTTGATACTTGCACTGCTACTTATTAGAATATTAGCAGCAGTATCTTTCAACATAAATTTGATCCTGTCTTCAGGATATTCAGGATCAACGGGAACGTAAGCGCAGCCTGCTTTTAAAATTCCTAAAATGCCAATCATCATGTCCGGCCCGCGTTCCACGGAAATAGGAATCATTGAACCTTCTGCTACTTTCTTCTTTTTTAAATAGTTTGCAAGCTGGTTGGATCGTGTATTTAATTGCTGGTAGCTAACCTTTTCCCCTTCAAAAACTATAGCAGTATTGCCAGGATTTTTTGAGACTTCTACTTCGAATAAATCAACAATAGTTTTGCTTTTTGGGTAAGCTGTTTCCCTGTTATTAAATTCAAACAATAACTCCTGCTCCTCGGACGCAGTAATTAAATTGAGGCCGGATATTTTTCGATCTGCATTTTTTATTACCTGCTTTAATATATTTTCAAAATGACCACT
>JALYYM010000453.1 GCA_030946565.1 Bacteroidota bacterium
GCTGGATAGCATGGATTTGATTATAGGCGATGTGAAAGAACCCGATTACCAGGAGTTAGCAAATTTTTCGCTGCAGAAAGGAATACCATTTGTATCCGCCACTTATCCTAACGATGGCGGCGTTACCGATAACCCTGAGTTATTAATTGTGAATTCTACTTTGAAAGCCCATTGCGAGGGCATCTTCAGTTACTTGTTGCAGAAGCATGGTACGGATAAAATATATCTTATCAAAAAAAAGGGAGACGACAGAGTTGAAAATTATTTTAAAGAAATAAACGGTGTAGATGGGAAGCCAATTTTAAATATAAAAACGATTGCGCTTGATAGTTCCATCTCCTCTTATGCTTTGCTACGCAGAATTGATACGCTGTCTTCCACCGTTATAATAGGCGCCAGCCTGAATGAAACGTTTGCAAAAAAGCTTGCAGATGCCTGCTACCCGATACAAAAAAAACATCCGCTGTATTTGATTGGAATGCCCAATTGGGATGGCTTTAAGAGCTTCGCAAAAAAAGATGCTTACTCAGATTTTCCCATTCTCTATACCACCCCGCATTACGCGGCTGAGAGGAGTCCATTCAATGATATCCTGGTACAAAAATATTTTAAACTGTACCGGGCGAAGCCCTCAGACATGGCTTACAAAGGGTTTGAAATGGCTTACTATTTTTTAAATATACTTTTGAACCACCCTCAAAATTTTTTGGCTAATATTAATGATAGTAATTATTCCGTGTTTCACGACTTCCATTTCATGCCTGTTTTTCTTGATAAAAACAAAGCCACTCCCGATTACTATGAAAACAAACATCTCTTCATCATGCATATTTTAAATGGTGAAGTAGACCGGGAATGGTGAGCCGGATATTTATTTGTCTCTTCATTTAATTCTATCATTTGTTTTTTACTTTAGATTTACAACTCTAAACAGCGTCATCTAAACATTATGGATAGTGTAAGATTACAAGCCTTCAGCGATGGCGTGTTGGCAATCATCATTACTATTATGGTATTGGAGCTTAAAGTTCCGCACAGCGATCAGCTTAGTTCACTTAAGCCCGTGATGCCGGTATTCATGAGTTATATACTCAGTTTTATTTACATTGGAATTTATTGGAATAATCACCACCATTTGTTTACAGCAGTAGCCCAAATAAATGGCAAAGTATTATGGGCCAATAGCCACCTGCTCTTCTGGCTTTCTCTTATACCATTTGCCTCTGCGTGGATGGGTGAAAATAATTTTTCAAAATGGCCTGTATTAATATATGGGTTTGTATTGATGATGAATAGCATTGCTTATTACATCCTGGCACAATCGCTTATAAAAATCCAAGGCACAAATTCTACCCTGGGAATAGCGATCGGGCGGGACAAGAAGGGAATAATATCTTTGGTGATATACATCGTTGGCATTGCATTGTGTTTTATAAATTCCTGGATAAGCCTTGGCCTGTATGCTTTTGTTGCATGTATGTGGCTTGTTCCGGATAGAAGAATTGAGAAGAAATTAATTGCCGAAAAAAAATAGCCCAACGTATTTTATATAAAGCATTATTGCAAATAGCTATTGAGTTTACAGGAAATAATTGAGTAGCGCTTACTTGTTTTTAATATTTTTATTTTTTAAGATCTCATTATGCAAAGAAGAAAATTTATTCAAAATTCAGCGATGGCATTTGGTGCGTTTACTATTAGCCGCCAAACTATTCTCAAAGCCTTTATTGACGAACCGTGGAAGATCACGATGCTTACGGATGATATAGGGATCTTTACTGAAAAAGGCGGCACCATAGCTTTTCACTTTTCAAAAGATGGCGCCACCGTAGTTGATGCGCAATTTCCTGACACGGCGCCTCACCTTATAGCCGAGTTAAAAAAGAGAAAAGATCAACCTGTTCGCTTATTAATAAATACACATCATCATGGTGATCATACGTCAGGGAACATTTCATTTAAAGATGTTACATCACGTGTTTTGGCCCATGAAAATTCTTTAGCCAATCAAAAGAATGTAGCGATGGCGCAAAAAACAGAAGACAAACAATATTATCCCAACCAAACTTTTGAAACGGTATGGGACGAAAAAGCGGGTAAGGAAAAAATCGCTTTGCACTATTATGGCGCGGGCCATACAAATGGAGATGCCCTAATTCATTTTCAACATGCAGATGTTGTGCACATAGGCGACCTTGTTTTTAATCGCCGCCATCCATTTGTTGATCGCAGCGCAGGAGCCAATATGCAAAGCTGGATGCTTGTATTGAATGAAGCCATGAAAAAGTTTAGCGGCAAAACCAAATATGTGTTTGGCCATGCAGGCACCGGCTACGATGTAACCGGCTCCAGGGAAGACTTGCAGGCATTTCACGATTACCTCGGTAATGTTTTGAAATATGTAGGTGATGAAATGAAAGCAGGTAAATCAAAAGAAGAAATTTTAAAAGCCACCACAATTCCCGGCTCACCGCAATGGACAGGAGATGGCATAGAACGACCATTAGGAGCAGCTTACGACGAGCTGACTTAATAATGTATTTATTTTCATTTATTTTTCTGAAAAAGTTTGATAAGAACAATAATGTTCTAAATTCAATCATAAAATTGTTCCACCACATCACGGCCCCTCT
>JALYYM010000595.1 GCA_030946565.1 Bacteroidota bacterium
TTAAGCCCTGGTGGCGGCGGAGCTCATTATATTTTCACTACCAGTGCCGTTAGCGGTGGAAGCTATTACCGCCTCAGGCAAATCAATTATGATGGATTGTATAGCTACAGCCCGGTTCGGTTTATAAAGTTTGATAGCAATGGCTTGCTGAAAGTGTATCCAAATCCCGTACAGCAAGACATGCATATAAAAACCAGCATTACTCTTAATAATGCTCAAATGAAAATTTATAATTTGCAGGGCAAACTGATTTTGCAAAAAATTATTAGTGGAAACGGAATTATAAACGTTTCTGTTAGAAGCCTTCCTACAGGCATTTATGTAGCTAAAATAAATTCCGGGGGTAAAGAGTTACGATTAACGTTTATAAAAGAATAAAGGTTAATTTTCAATGCCCTTCTCATACTTATTGGTAATACCAAAGAGCGTAAAATATTGACATAGTTTATGCTTATCTAACGGCTTTTGGGATTGGCCATTACTAACAGTGCCGGTTAGCCCAAATTGTTTTCTGATAAAATGCATTATAGCTTTCTGAATATTTACTTCAAAATACCTCTATGTTTAAAGAAAGTTTTTTAAGGGTTTTTGTGCTTAAATAATATACAAGTACAGATCATAAGAATCAATGAAATTATTGAAGAGATAGTCCTGAAATTATTTAGAAAGTTCCAACTATCCTCAAACCTTGACCGTAATGCGCTAATAGCAGCAGGCGTTTCATTCAATAATTTAATTTTTTCCAACTGGTTATTCAACGGAACGTTGCCAAAAATAGTAACGCCAAATACGCCGTATAATACTTTAATATGGCTGGAAGTAAAAGCTGGAAAAACAATTGCCTTTCGGAATAATTAAGAAATGTAGTTAATGGCAGAAAGATGATCGTTCCAAAAAACATATAAAAAAAGGGAGATTTTATATCTCTTTATTGATGGATTGCATTGCTTTCAAATAATCAATGTCCACAAGTTTGCCTAATCCTGGGACAGATGAAAAACTATAAGAAAGAAAAAGCCCCGCCATAATTGCTGACAATGCTGTTGCGATTCCAAGAATTATTTCGGTCATTTTCATTTTTATAATTTGTAATAACAATATATGCGATTCTTTTTAGCATACGCTGTTTACTATTGTCACCGCATTTTTACGTGAAAAATAGCTTATAAATTAAGCGCTGTTTATTTAATTTGCTAATATCCGGAAGAATCCCACAGAGTAATGAAAGCATCTTATGCATTACTATAATTGATATACAGATAGCTATTTAATAAAGTATACCTTACTAAATGGCGAAGATCGTTTCCATAGGAAAATTTACAAAACAAAAACCACTCACATCTTTAATGATAAAAACGCTGAAGGCAGCGATGGAAATGCAATTGAATGATCAACCATTCGGCCAAAGAGAGCTCGATGGATCCTTCATGAGTTTGGTTGAGAGATCATTAATTGATGTTAAAACAATTTTACTTAAGGGACGTAAAGAAGTAAGCTGGTATGTCACACGAAAAGGCATCAATGCGTTGCACCGGCTAGAGCAAAAGCCGCTGGCTTAGCACCAATTACTTATCGCATTGATCACGTTCGCCCATTAGCCCTTTCATTTTGAAATTTACGTATGGGATAATTTGAGACATGCCATTACATTTTCAGCAATAAAAAAAGGCCATCTCAAAAATGAGAAAGCCTTTATTTTAGGACTTAAATTAATTAATTAATAGTTATGTGACTTTACAATTGCCTGCGCTGCATCTAAATGTTTTTTTAACGTAGGTAATGTTTTCGCGGCAAAATTTTTCACGGTGCTATCCTTTGAATTATCTGCCTCTTTTTGAAACTCGTCAATGTCATCTTTATGATCATCAACCATGCTATTCATGTACGCCTTATCAAAATCTTTTCCTGTTTTTTTCATAAGATCATTCATCTTATCTGTCATATCCTGGCCAACTGTAGCAGGGATGGCAATATTTTTAGAAGTTGCTATGCCTTTCAACTCATCATTGGCTTTTGTATGATCTTTGACCATCATTGCACCAAAATCTTTTACACTTTTATCCATCGCATTTTTTGAAGCGTATTCTCCCATTTTTACTTCCATCATTCCGCCGTTTGCTGCCTTTACAGCAAAATCTGCTACATCATCATTTATCCCCATTCCCGATGTGCTGTCTTTTTGATCCATCACAGATGTGGTGTCTCTTGTGTCATTGGTGCTGTCAGCTTTTGCTACACTATCGTCGCTGGCTGAGTTATTACATGCTTGCATCATTCCGATGCCTGCGAACAATAATACTACACTTAATTTTTTCATGATTTTTTGTGTTTATGGTTAATATTTACCCACCATAAATCAAATAGCGAGCCACCAACTCCCCTTATTGTTTTCTACGGAGTTAACGCCATACTATTGGTCAAGTGTAGATTTTCTTTCTCACTGAAGCAATATTCGCCAGGGCAAAAAGAAGAAATAATATATTTAAAGTGCGAAGAATCAATATTTTCTACCTGGAGAAGCCCCCTATTACAAGTGTAGTGGCACCTTTTTGGCTATTTTAGCCGCCTCATAGATGGCGTCAATAATTTTTAAATCTTTTAGTGCCTCGTAGCCGTCTACCGGTACCACCGGTTTTTTCCCGTGCAAAATTATATCGGCCATTTCATCCATCTGTACCGTTTGGTGTGTTACAACCGGTTGATTTATTTCGCCCTTATTAGTACGCCCCCTGATGGGCCCATAGCCTGTTGAAGGATTCAATTCGGCAAAGCCGTTTTGCCCATCGAGAAAAAAGCGATCAAGGTTATTCATGCTATAGGTAGAAAGGCATGAGGCAACTGCACCACCGGGAAAGCCAAACTGGAACTGCATAGTTTCATCTACACCTTCCTTAAATTTTACAGGGTCGTTTTTTGTTTCTTCTGCGGTTACCCACACAGGGTCTTCACCTATCATATAACGGGCACCATTAATCGAATAAATTCCAATGTCCATTAGGGAGCCACCACCTGACAATTTTTTGTTAAGCCGCCATTGATTTGGATCGCCAATTGTAAATCCACTCAAGCCCTGGAAGAAAGTAATTTTTCCGAACTCGCCTGCATTTCGCAGCCGAATAATTTCAAGTGTATGTGGTTCAAAATGCATCCTATAGCCGACGAGTAATTTCACGCCAGCCTTGTTACAGGCATCAATCATTTCCTGGCCTTCTTTCGCATTAACAGCCATAGGTTTTTCACAAATAACATGCTTACCTGCTTTGGCAACTCTTATCACTTCATCATGATGCAATGCATTTGGTGTAATTACATATACTGCGTCAATATCAGGATTGTTTTTTACGGTATCGAAGTTTTCATAATTGTAACAATTTTTCTCGGGGATGTTATACTTACTTTGCCAATCTTTTATTTTAGATGGCGTGCCGCTGATAACACCAACTAATTTTGCCTTCGTGCATTTCTGCATAGCCTCAGCCACGCGGGAACCATAGCTGCCTAATCCCATAATGGCAACCCTGAGCAAAGGCCCGTCATACGGCTTTTTACTTATAGACGTACATGCCGCTGCAGCGTGGGTAAGCAGAGGGTAAGCAATTGTAGCTGCTGCAATCTTTTGCAGAAATCCGCGACGTGAATTCATAGCCATAATTTAAGTTTAATTTAAAATAGATGCAAATGATGTGAAGTAAGATTATACAAACAAGTTATGAAAATACTTTTACAAAAGGTGTCCCCAAAACTTCTGGCCAAAGATCCAATGAATGCATATTTATTAGTGCCAGTTTACCAGGTGAGTGAAAATTCCATTAAAGCCGTCGGCAATAGCGGAACAGTTAGGGCAACCTGCTTTATAATCCGGCCCGGACATAAAATGATAGAGTATTAATTGAGAGCATCCTTTGCTTAAAAGTACGGCTAAAGTGAAACGGGCTTACATAACAATATTGCGCCAGTTCGTTAAGCGAAATGTTTTTTGAAAAATTTTTTAAAATATATTCCTTGGCTCTCTCGATTGTTATCAGCTGCGTTTTTTTTATACCTGGGTTAACTTTCTTTAAACCCGGCTCGTATGATAATATTTGTGCAACAATCTCTGCGAGTTCAATAACCATAATGACAATTTCAAGCCTGCAAACTTCCCTGCTGCTGTATTTTATGCCATATAGAGTAATGAATTAATTCAAGCGCTGTATAATGAACTTTTCATTCAATGAATATAATGGCGATGGGCGTTAATGCAAGCTTACGTATATATTCATTGATCTTTTAGTAATTATACGAAGTGCCGCAGTAAATTCAGAACTAATATAATCGGGTAGTGATGCGCTTGCAGCTCGTGTATGGGCACTATATCTTTGTACCAGAAGTTGATTGATGTTCAACAAACATTAATCATCCCGATAGCCGTCGGAGCCAAATCCATTGAAAAGAGCCTTTATCCAATTATCCAATAGAAAAGTCAAAATCTGATATCAGTCAACTTCTGTTTTTTCTTTTTCCAATACCAACGAATAACTGATCCACCGAAGAAAACCAACCATCCAACTATCGAGCTGTAAAAGCCACACCCTGGAATTAAAAATATTGAAGCCTGCAGTAATGCGGGCTTTTTTAGTTATTGGAATGGTAGTATTATCTAATAGGAAATCATAATCGTGTATCAAAGTTTGTATACGCTTATCTGGAAATATATAAATGTTCTTCTGCAAATTTTATAAACACGGGAAAGAAAATTTGTTGATTGTTTTTAAGGTTTATCCCGGCCTATAAATCTTTCTTTGCCCGATAGAAAATTAATTGCTCTTTCAATATTTCTTTCAAGCGCCTCCGGTGTTTTTAGGTTAGCCAGGTATCGTACAATTTCTGATTTTCTATGTGCAGGTAAATCATCAAAAACGGCTTCAGCTTTTTTGTTTGCTTTTAATGCTTTTAGGAAAGAAACCGGTGGCTTGATTTCCCTGTTACGCAGGTCAAAATTTATTTTTATTTCAATTGTTTCACCTAAGCGTTTGGGAGAATTTTTGAGCATGGTTGTGTTGATGTAAAGCCTCCACACGCCGGCATACTTCACCAATGTCTGCCTGTAAGGTTTACCGTTGACAGTTCCATTGATAGGAATATGCCCTTTGTCTTTGCCTGCTCTTTTAAATAATTCGCGCAGAATATCGCCGGGTATAAAGACGAATGGATTAATTCCGATAATTTCTATTTTGGCGCCGAAAATATACATTGTTTTTTGCTGGCGTTTGATGTATAGGATTGTTGCCCTGGCGATTTCAACCTTGGGCAGTAACGCCATGATAAAAATAAAGTTTTTTAAAACTGCCTGGTGATGCCTGGTTTCTAATAAATCGTTTTTTTTGATGCCGGTCAGGATGAGGATGTCCTTCCATTTATAAAATATCACAACGCAATATTATAAAAAGCTTTTCGCAGCTTGGGCAGAAGGATATCATAACGAGAGAGAAACCACGCGGTGTAAAATGAAAGTTAAATTCCAAAAATGAAGAGTCAGAGCTATATGTAAAATAAATTTTACAAAGTATTTTCACAAGTGTATTACTAAATACTTCACCTGCACTTTTAAAATTTCTCCACATGAACATTACGCTACTCTTATTTATTATCACCTTTATTCTCTGGCATGCCGGTTTGTATGGCATGTTCAGAAAAGCCGGCATCACGCCATGGAAAGCCCTGGTACCGCTCTACAACACGTGGTGCATGGTCGAAAAAATGCAATTAAAAAAAGCCTGGTTTTTTGTTCAGCTAATACCCATTGCCGGGCAATTCACCACTATTTGGATAAGCATAAAATTTGTTGAGCATTTTGGCCGTTTCAGTGTACCGCATCATGCAGCAACTGTTTTCATCCCCTTCATTTATTTTCCTTATCTCGGCTATTCTGATAAAGAGCGGTATGCAGGCATTGCTGTCGTAAAAAATTATAAAAAAAGCAATTCACGGGAATGGATAGACGCAGCAGCTTTCGCAATAGTGGCGGCAACTCTTCTCCGCACTTTTGTTTTTGAAGCGTATGCTATTCCTACACCTTCAATGGAAAAAACTTTACTCGTGAATGATTACCTTTTTGTCAGCAAACTAAGCTATGGCCCGCGAATCCCCAATACGCCTTTGGCTTTGCCGTTTATGCACAATACCATTTTAAACACAAGCGCTAAATCTTATGTAGACTGGATTCATATTCCTTATACCCGTTGGTTTGCAAGCGACGTAAAACGAAATGATGTAGTCGTTTTTAATTTTCCCGTAAACGATACACTGATAAACGATGAAGAAAATTTTGGCTCCAAATTTACTTATTACCAGGAAATACAAAGAAGGATGCTTGCCGAACAAATTTCTGAAGATGAAGCCAGGCAAAGGGTACAGGGCCAGTATGGAGACATGATCATAACCAGGCCTGTTGATAAACAAGAAAATTTTATCAAAAGGTGCGTTGCAGTTTCCGGCGATACATTGCAAATAAAAAACAGGATTGTATATATAAATAATGTTGCCGTGCCGCTACCTGAATTCCATGAATTTAATTATGAGGTTACTACTTCTGCTCCTCTTGACCCCGATGAGTTAGGCAACATAGGCATTCAATATGTGGATGATCCGAATAAAAACCAGGTGCGTCAACTTCAGAATAATTTATACGAAATAGGACTCAGTGATGAAGAACTGGCCTCGCTTAAAATGCTGCCGATGGTAAAAGATATAAGGCTTGCGCCACTTCATGCAATGGATAAAAGCCCTTACCTGTTTCCATTTGAAGGCGCCGGAACTGAAAGCTGGACAGCGGATGATTATGGCCCTATCTGGGTGCCGCAAAAAGGTAAAACCATACAGTTAAATCCAGGTGATATTTCATTTTACAAACGTTGTATAGCTGTGTATGAAGGGAATAAATTTGAAGAAAAAAATGGGCAGTATTTTATAAACAATAAGCATGTAACAACTTATACTTTTAAAATGAATTATTACTGGATGATGGGAGATAACCGGCATAATTCACTTGACAGCCGCTTCTGGGGCTTTGTGCCCGAAGATCATGTAGTGGGTAAGGCTTCCCTGGTATGGCTTAGTTATGATAACGGGGTAAGATGGAGCAGGATATTTATGAAGATAAAATAATTATTCATCGGGCCGTAACTTGGTTTCCTGAGAGTGCTAAGCGTATACAATCACACCGGATCTCTTCAAAGGTTCGGCTGGTGCCAGGTAATTCACATAGTTATTACCAATCTTTTTCCGTCATGCACTTCGATGTCCGATAGCTTTCAATGTCTTGCAGATTTACATTTACTGTTTCCACTTTTAGTTTATTGTCTGCAGCAAGTTGAAACATTTAAGGAACGATTTCCGTAAATCGTGTTCATTTCATCTTTCGTCGAGCTAACCACGCCGGAGCCGGATGGCATTGTTAACTGTATAAATGATAAATTTAATTCCGAATATTACAGGCCGCAGGCGATTCGCGTTGCTTTACATTTGCTTGGTATAAATAATTAAAAAACTTTATCATGAAAAAACTCTTTATTCTTTCCATTATTGCCGGCTGCTTCATTTCAAACGCATCAGCGCAATTACGATTACCGGATATTATTAGCGACAGCATGGTGCTGCAACAAAATACCAATGCACCAATTTGGGGCTGGTCCACATCAGGACAAAAGATTGAAGTAAGCGGAAGCTGGTCAAATAAATCCATGCGAGGCACTGCTGATAAAGATGGAAAATGGATGGTGAAGCTTGCCACGCCAAAAGCTGGTGGCCCGTATGATGTTACCATCAAAGCTGGTGAAACCAAAACATTGCATGGCATATTAATCGGAGAAGTTTGGATATGTTCGGGCCAATCGAATATGGAAATGCCGGTGGCCGGCTGGGGCGAAACTACTCCTATAAAAAATTCTGCTGAGGAAATAGCCAACGCAAATCACCCTACGATTCGTCTCTTCATCGCTGATAAAAAAGTTGCTTTCTCTCCGCAACAAAATGTACATGGAAAATGGCAATCATGCTCGCCGGAAACTGTTGCGCAATTCAGTGCAACCGCTTACTTTTTTGGAAGAGAACTGTCTGATCATTTGCATGTGCCAATTGGTTTAATGGACGTAACCTGGGGCGGCACAATCGCAGAAGCGTGGACGAGTGAAGCGTCTTTAAGAACCATGGGTGATTTCAATAAAGATCTTGACAGGGTAAATTCAATGGCAACAAAGGCTGATGCAATGATGGAAAAAGATAAAGAAGGCCAGGCAATGTGGGTAAAGGCTTTAGCTGAAAACAATAATAGTTTTGCAAGCGAAGCCACTGATGCAAGCTGGCATACAATGGAATTGCCGAACCTGTGGGAAAATACCGGCCTCCCTGATCTCGATGGAATAGTTTGGTTTAGAAGAACGGTAAATATTCCAGCATCATGGGAAGGCAAAGCACTTAAGCTTGACCTCGGCCCGGTTGATGACAATGACGTAACCTGGTTCAATGGCAAAATAATCGACAGCACCATGAAAGATGGCTCGTGGATGACTGAGCGGCATTATACAGTGCCCGGGGATTTAGTGAAAGCGGGTGAAAATACTATAGCCGTTAAAGTGATTGATAATGGCGGCGGCGGTGGTATTTATGGCAAGAGAGAGCAATTACTTTTATATCCTGCTGATGGCAATGTTTCGGAAGCAATAAACTTAAGTGGCGAATGGAATTATAAAGTGGCGGCAACTAAGCCGGCGCCAGCGATGAGTAACAACCCAAACCAGCCTTCTGTGTTATACAATGGAATGATAGCGCCTTTAGTTCCCTTCGCAATAAAGGGAGCGATATGGTACCAGGGCGAATCTAATGTGGGAAGAGCAAAACAGTACGAAACATTATTTCCACTGATGATAAGCGATTGGCGCAAGCAATGGAATGAAGGAAAGTTTCCTTTTTATTTTGTACAGATAGCGCCCTTTAACTATGGCGGCGATAGCACGGCTGCTGCAGCTTTGCGTGATGCACAACGCAAATCAATTGATGCCTCAGGCAATGCAGGAATGGCTGTAACAATGGACATTGGTAACGCGGCAAACATTCATCCTGCAGATAAACAGGATGTAGGCAAGCGTTTATCTTATTGGGCATTGAGTAAGACGTATGGCGAAAAAAATATCGTTTATTCGGGACCGTTATACAAAGGCTTTGAGGTAAAAAATAATAAAGCAATTGTGTCTTTCAACCATACTGATGGTGGCCTTACTTCCAACAATAAGCCATTAAGAGATTTTGAGTTACAAGGCGCTGATGGTGTATGGAAACCTGCGACAGCAATCATCAGCGGCGATAATGTTATTGTTGAAAGTGCAGCAATTTCAAAACCTATGAATGTGCGCTATGCATTTTATTCGTATGCTGACGGTTCTTTATTTAACGGAAAAGGTTTGCCTGCCTCTTCATTTTCATCTGTTAAGTGATAGGAGATCAGCGAGATAAAAGTGGGTACAGAACTAGTTTACTAAAGAATACTCCTGCTATTTAATAGTATTAATTTATTACGCTCCTCATTTTTAAATATGTTATTATGAAACATTTTAACCGGTGTGTTTGCTTTTTGCTTTGTCTAATTTTTTGTTTATCCATCAGCAACTGTTTCTCTCAAGCCGACCGCTTTAATGCACAGAAATACATAAGCCCGTCCGGCGCAACGTGAATTGGGGAAATGATGGCCACACATCCTCCAGTAGTAATAGCGCCCCAGCGCCCTTCCAATCAAGGCTGGAGTAATCTGGAAAGCGTCAATAACAGTACAGAAACTCATCTCAAACCTGAGCCTTCAAAACCAATGCAACTTTTAAGAGAACTGATTCAGCAGTTGATAAAAGATCAGCATATAGATACCACAAGAATTTACATCACCGGCTTAAGCATGGGCGGCTTCGGTACCTGTTTTAATTTTCATCAATGTTCAATCGTTGATTATTTGAAGCAAACTTAGATGTCTTATTATTATAACAAAGGGAAACAATTGTTTGGATTGTTATGAAATAAAAAATTGTTTTTTGACAATCGGATAAAAATTGCTTGATTCGTAAAAATAAAATTTATCACAATGGACAGAAAGAATTTTATAAAATCCGGAAGCCTGGCGGCAGCAGCATTAGCGCTCACTCCGCCATTACAACTTTTTGCAAAGCCATACGATGCAAAAGTTAAGATTGCAATTATTGGCGTGGGCGCCCGTGGGCAAAACCATGTGGATTTAATAATAAGAAGAGACGATGTGGAGATAGTGGGCCTTTGCGATGTAGATAATCGTGCATTGAACATTACTAAAGAAATAATTACGAAGAGCGGAAAAAAAATGCCGCAAATTTTTACGGGAGATAATTATGCATGGAAAAAACTATTGGAAATAAAAGGCGGCCTCGATGGCGTTATAATCGCAACCCCATGGGAGTGGCACAAGCCCATGGTGATAGGCGCGTTGGAAGCGGGGCTTAAATATGTTGCTACAGAAGTGATACTGGGCATTACTCTACAGGATCATTGGGATGTAGTAAAAGCTGCCGAGAAATATAACGCCAATGTGATGATGCTGGAGAATGTTTGTTACCGCAGGGATGTGATGGCTATTCTCAACATGGTGAGGCAGGGATTATTTGGGGAACTAATTCATTTGCAGGGTGGATACCAACACGATCTGCGCACTGTAAAGTTTAATGATGGAGAACACGTATATGGCCATGGGGTTGAGTTTGGCGAGAAAGGATATTCCGAAGCCCGTTGGAGAACTGAACATTCTGTGCATCGTAACGGTGACTTGTACCCAACGCATGGCATCGGCCCCATTGCTCAATTTATAGATATTAATCATGGCAACAGGTTCCTTTCATTGTGTTCCTTTTCCTCAAAGAGCAGAGGCCTCCATAATTATATTGTAAAAAACGGCGGAGAGAATCATCCGAATGCAAAAGTGAATTTCAAATTAGGAGATGTTGTAACTACTTCAATAAACTGCGCTAATGGTGAAACGATATTATTGCAACACGATACAGATTTGCCAAGGCCATATTCATTAGGTTTTCGTGTACAGGGTACCGAAGGCTTGTGGATGGATGTGAACCACAGTATTTATATACAGGAAAAATCTGCGAAAGATGATCAGTGGGATGACGCAAAAGATTGGCTGGATAAATATGATCACCCGCTTTGGAAAAGATGGAGCAATGAAACTGCAGGCGCCGGGCATGGCGGCATGGACTTTTTTGTAATTCATTCTTTTATTGAATCAATAAAAAATAAAACAGCCACACCTATGGATGTATACGATGCCGCTACGTGGAGTGCAATATCGCCTTTGAGTGAACAATCTATAGAACTGGGAAATCGAACCGTTGAATTTCCTGACTTTACAAGTGGTCAGTGGATGTACAAAAAGCCGGTGTTTGCATTAACTGATGCATATTAATAACAGGATAATTGATATACGGGAAAACAGCAATTTCTACGCACACCATGTTTGCAACCCATGCTTGGTAAACGTATAATTTTTTACTTCGCCGCCAAACGTTTTCAATGCCTGCACAACGTTATGATGTGTATTGCCGGGGCAATAAAATATCATAAAGCCGCCGCCGCCGGCGCCACTTATTTTGCCGCCTGTGGCACCTGCTTTTTTTGCTGCTTCATATATTTCTTCAATGTGGCTGTTACTTATATTATGTGCCATTTTTCTTTTTTGCTGAAAACCAAAATCAAGGATTTCGCCAAACTCATATAGCCTTCCTTTCAGCAGCGCTTCCTTCATCATTCGGGCCTGTTCCTTCAACTGATGCATGGCTTCAATACTTTTTTCATTTTTGTTATTTACATTTTTTACCTGCTCGTTTATTATTCCTGCACTCTCCCTGCTTGTAGCCGTAAAATACAAGACCAGGTTGTTTTCCAGCTCGTGAAGGTATTGAGATTTTATACGCAACGGGTTTACGATTACTTTGTCATCTTCATAAAATTCCATGAAGTTTACACCGCCAAACATGGCAGCATATTGGTCTTGCTTTCCGCCGGTGAGTTTCAAATCTTCCCTTTCAATTTGATAAGCATAATGAGCAATATCGTAATCACCCAACGGAAGCTTTAGCCACTCGACAAATACGCCGATGATGGCAACGACCAATGTTGACGAAGTTCCCAGGCCGGAGCCTGCAGGTGCATCCACAAAAGTTGACAACCGAAAGCCTGTCAATGGTATTCCATAATCTTTATGGATACGATTGTAAACACCTTTCAAAAGATCGAGCTTTCCATCAATCGGCAATGATGACGCCCAATCAAATCGTTGATCTTCTTTTCTATCAAGCGCCTGTACTATTATGGCGTTGTCTTCTATAGGTTCTATATTGGCGTAAGCAAAAAGAGAGACCGTTGCATTTAATATTGCGCCGCCAAATTGATCGCTGTAGGGGCTTAC
>JALYYM010000635.1 GCA_030946565.1 Bacteroidota bacterium
TTTTTCAGGCGCTCTGTTTGTACCATATCGAAATGTACGCCGGTGTTTTTTTTATTCTGAATGGTTCTTTGTGTTGTACCAAGCAAGAGCGCCAAATTTTTGATGGTTAAACCCGAATTTTCTTTTAGTGAAAAAAATTCGGCTATAGCCGCGTGTTCGATTTTGTGAGGAGGCGCATCATCAGTACTCTTTGTCGATTTCTTTTGCCTGGTTCTAATAGGAATTTTTGTCTTATTTTTTATTATACGCATAAACTTTTTCTCTAAAAATAAGAAACATTTCTTGCGAGTAAAAGAAATATTTCTCCTGAGAAATGTGGTAGTTATTTTTAAAAGCTTAGAACTATTCACCCTGTATTTTAGGAATAAGGGATTAAGATTTTTCTGAAAACAACAATTCTCTTCTAAGCTCTTTTGCGGTTTTAGAACTTCCATCGTGGCTCCAGCCTGGCGGCATTACCAGGTATTTTAATTTAGTGGACAGCGGTAATTTTTTCCGAAGGTCAACTGATAAGTTTTTCCATTCATGGAAAATTATTTTTGAAAGATGATGGGGATTTTCCATTCGCTTAGTAAGGCCATATTTTACAGGATCGCCCGGCACTTCTTCCTGGAAGGTTCCGAAAAGCTTATCCCAAATGATCAGCACCATGCCCATATTCTTATCGAGGTAGCGAATGTTGCTTGCATGATGAACGCGGTGATGGGATGGGCTTACAAATATCGCCTCAAACCAGGCGGGCATTTTATTGATATATTGGGTGTGTACAAGTATGCCATATATCTGCGTAAGCGAATACATAAACACGATATCAATGGGCTTGAAACCTAACAACACCAATGGCAAAAAATAAATAAATCTATATAACGGCTGCAATACCGACGACCTGAAACCGGTAGTTAAATTAAACTCTTCAGAAGAGTGGTGTGTTACATGTACTGCCCAAAACAGCCTGCAATAATGATCGACACGGTGCTCGGCATAAAAGGCAATGTCTTCCAGTAAAAAAAGTAACGGCCAATATATTAAAGGATGAGATGAGAAACTTACCAGGTGAAAACTAAAAGCATAAGAAAGTATCACAACATACACAGCCCTGAAAAGCAAATCAACACCGCCGTTTAGTATACATAAATACACATTGATAAGTGTATCCCTGAGGGTATAATATTTTCTGAGATGAACATGGCTCAGGACTATCTCGAAGCCGATTACCAGCAGATATACCGGAGTAGTTATTAGTAAGAGTAATTGTTCTTTCAGCATAGACCTTTAAAGTTATACCGACATAATTTCTTTCTCTTTTGCTGCAAGATGCTTGTCAATAAGAGTGATGTGATTATCAGTAACCACCTGCATCTCAGCTTCCGCTTCCCTTTCGGCATCCTCACTTACTGTTCCTTCCTTTTGTAATTTTTTTATTTGCTCTATTGAATCACGTCGAATATTGCGTATAGCTATTTTGGCTTGCTCGCCTTCGCTATTGCTTCTTTTTACTAATTCTTTTCTTCTTTCCTCGGTGAGTGGTGGCAAAAACAAGCGGATAATATTACCATCATTTTGCGGGTTAATCCCAATATTAGCGGCGATAATCGCCCTCTCAATTGGCTGAAGCATATTCTTTTCCCATGGTTGAATGGTGAGCGTTCGTGCATCCATCACACTTAAGTTCCCTACCTGGTTTATAGGTGTAGAATTACCATAATAATCTACCACAATTCCATCAAGCATAGTAGGAGTAGCTTTGCCGGCCCTTATTTTTACCAATTCAGTTTCAAAATGATCAATCGCTTTCCCCATAGAAAGAGTTCCTTCCTCCAAAATTCCGGCAAGATCGTCTGTCATGTAATTAATTTATTATTATGCAAAAATAGTTGATCACCACGCGGTGATTGGTTAAAAAGTGAACAAAATTAACGAAAACGGATTTATAAAAAAGTTAAGGGCAACTAATTCTGCTCTACAGATTCGCTGGCGAGCGTAAGTATTTTGTGAGATTTAAGAATGCTTTCCTGGTGATCCTGGGATTTAAGAGCCACGGCTTTGAATTTGGGCCTTCCGTAATATATAATGGTAACTATTGATACAGATGCTGCGGTGAGAGCCATGACAACCAGGGTAGTTCCATACGACCGTAATGCATAAGCCAGGCCAATAAATAAAATATTCGCTGCCACGCAAATAAGAGAAATCATTTTATGGCTTAGGCCAAAGTCAAGTAAAAAATGATGTATATGATTTCTATCAGGGCTAAAAGGCGAACGACGGCTTATAATGCGAAGGCTCACCACCCTCAACGTGTCAAAGAGAGGAACAATAAGTATCGCAAATCCTAGTGCAGGCGCAGAATCCAGGGCAAAGCCAAAAGAAGAGTCTGAAGCAACTGCTATAAATTTTATTACAAACAAAGAATTTAAGAGCCCTATAAGCAGAGATCCGGTATCGCCCATGAATATTTTAGCGGGAGAAAAATTATATATCAAAAATGCTATGAGACTGCCGGAAAGTGAAAAGGCCATTACCGCATACATGATCTGTGAAGTTGCTAGAAAGTAAGCGCCAAAAATTAAGGAAGTAAGTAAACCAAGCGAGCCGGCAAGGCCATCCACACCATCTATAAGATTGAAAGAATTAGTGATGACTACGATGGTGAAAAGCGTTAGCAAAACACTCGCAGTGTGGGGTATTTCGTGCAAGCCAAGAAACCCATGCATATCGCTTATTTGTACGCCGCCAAATTTTATAATAATACCTGCAGCCAACAATTGGCCTATAAATTTTTTCGTGGCAGATAGAATTAATATGTCATCTTTTATTCCAAGAAAAAAAATAACCATGATGGCTGCCATGAAGTATTGCAAAACGCCGGCTGCAATCGGTGGAACTCCAATTAAAGTAGCAACAATGAAGCCTGCAAATATGCCAAGCCCGCCAAGGGTTGGTATCACCGCTTTGTGGACCTTTCTTTCATCGGGCTCATCGAAAAACTTCTTTTCTTTCGCCACTTCTATTATTACGGGTATGGAAAAAAACGTGATCAAAAACGCTAATCCCCCGCTCAGTAAGATGTTATCCATTCCTCAGTATTAATTAAGCAATGCTGTTACAAAAGTATAATTAAGTTAGAAGTAAAAATTATATTCATAGTAAAATATGAAACTAAATCATAATACAGAAATTAAAAAATTATTGATTTGCTGGTCCCAATAGTTAGATAACGATAGACTGGATGCACTTATTTCATTGCATACCATTAGCTACTCTACTATTTTTTCGTCTGCCCCACTTGCTACCACTGCGGCTCCCATTTTGTTAATCGGATTTTTTCGGTTTTCATCGAATGTTAACTGTTTATTCAAAATATCAATACCAGCAAAAATAGCAGCAGTAAAAGAGGAAATGTCTGCGAGGTTTTTACCAGCAATATCAAAGGCAGTTCCATGGTCCGGGCTTGTACGAACAACGGGTAAGCCCGCGGTAAAATTAATTCCCTCTGCCATTGAAAGGGATTTAAAAGGAATCAGGCCCTGATCATGGTACATTGCCAGCACAGCATCGAACTTATTTTGATAGCCCCTGGCAAAAAACGCATCTGCGCTAAAAGGACCTGTTACCAACATATTATGCTGCTTTGCTTCTTTAATTGCCGGCTTTATTATTTCTTCTTCTTCACTTCCAATAAGGCCTTCATCACCAGCATGTGGATTTAGCGCAAGCACTGCGATTTTTGGCCTTTCGATATCAAAATCCCTTTTGAGCGAGGCGTGAAGAATATTCAGTTTGCTCAAAATGCGTTCCTTTGTAATATAGTTGGCTATATCTTTTACAGGCACATGTTCCGTTACTAACCCCACCCTGAAATCGGAAGAAGTAAGCAACATTAAAACATCATTTATACCAAAAAAGTCCTGTAGAAAAGGAGTATGGCCTGTATAGGTGAACTCTGCGCTTTGCACATTTTTTTTGTGAATTGGCGCTGTTACAAGCGCATCAATATTGCCCTCTTTTAAAGCCTGAGTAGCCGCGAGAAGGCTTATTCCTGCATATTTTCCACCAATCTCGTTAAGTGTGCCCGGGTTTATCTCAATCTCTTCTTCCCAGCAATTAAATATATTCACCTGCTTATTGTTAAGCCTGGTGAAGTCTTTAGTATTCGAAAAACTAAAATTGATTCCCGGAATGCTTTTCCTATAAAAATTAATGAGTTTATTACTGGCAAAAATAACGGGCGTGCAAAAATCAAGAATGCGGTTATCTGATAGTGTTTTCAGAATTAATTCCGGGCCGATACCATTTATATCTCCCGAACTAAAACCAATTACCGGTTTATTTTTTACTGAAATGTTACTCAATGGGTTTACTTTAAAATGAAGGGAATTAAAGGTAGTCAATTATAGTTTGCATACAAACGTAATTGATCTCTCATAAGCATTAAGGCTTTACCTGTGAATTATTATTAAGTTTTGGCAGACACATAGCTTTCAATCGGCATACGGTTAGAAATGCTGCGTGCAAGCGTCATTTCATCAGCATACTCCAGCTCTCCGCCAAATGCAATTCCGCGGGCGATGGTCGTAATTTTTACCGGCAAAGGGTCGAGCTTGCGGCTGATATAATAGATGGTAGTATCGCCCTGTATGTTTGGGCTCAATGCAAAAATCAGCTCATCATTTTTTTCGGCCTCTACTCTTTTTATAAGCGAATCAATCTGTAATTGGTCCGGGCCAATGCCATCAAGGGGAGAAATGATGCCGCCTAATACGTGATAAATACCATTGTATTGCTGCGTGCTTTCTATGGCAATAACGTCCCGAATGTTTTCGACCACGCAAATCATATTTTGCAGCCTTGCTCTGTCAAGGCAAATATTACACAGCTCTTTATCTGCGATATTGTGGCACCTCTTGCAGAAATTTATTTCTTCCCGCATTTTAAAAATTGCTTCACTAAAGCCCTTTACATCGTTAATATCTTTTTTAAGCAGGTGCAATACAAGCCTCAATGCAGTTTTTTTCCCTATGCCAGGTAACCTGGAAAATTCATTAACTGCATTCTCTAAAAGTGTAGAAGAAAAAATCATCATGCAAAGATAATATAGTCAGGCTTTACAGGGTGGGTTGGTTACATTGGTCAATAGGTCATTAGGTCAATAAGTCATTAGGTCAATGGTCGTTAAGTCGTTGGGTCATTGGTCATTGGTCATTGGGTCATTGGGCATTGGTCATTCATTGGTCATTGATCATTGGGTCATTGGTCGTTGGGTCACTGATTGAGTGTTTAATGACTACTGACCTATTGACTATTGAACTAATGTACTAAAGAGCAATATCTTTTTCGTTGTCCCAATTTGCACGAATGTTTATTTTTTGCGGGAAGCTATAAACTTTTTCAGGTTGTTTTTTTAGTTCATAATTCCCTGTATCCCAAATACCGTTTTGGTTTGTATCATCGAGAATTCGTAACTCGTAATCTCCCGGCGCAAAAAGAGCTATGCTCAACTTCGGAAACGTCAGCGGATATGAATTTACCACCTCGTTATTATTTACAAATTGCAAAACGGGGTGCTTAAATTTTTCAAGATTTGTAAAGTTTAATTTAATACTTCCGTAGTCACCTTCTTTTTTTGTTTTGAATTGTATGGTATCAGCTTTTAGTAAAGCAGTACCGGTTGTGTCCGTCGCAAAGTCAACAGGAATAATTAATTTATAGCCGGCATTGTCTTCCCATTTGTTTATAATGGTAATTTTTTTTCCTGTGCTGTCAAGGCTTATCAGCGTTGGGTTGTGAGGTTTGCCAAGCGTGTCTGTCAATTTAATCTTGCTACTATCAAAGGCCTTAAGCTTGTTGTTAAAAGTAATTGTGAGTGGCGATAAAAGATCCTGCTGTCCGCTACTTAGCGAAGAGGTAAGTTTTAAGTTCTTATCCTGAGCCGTTTTTGCAGAAGCGGTTATTTTTACTGCTGGTTTTTCTTCTGCGTAAGCAAACAAATTTATAGATGCAGTATCGGTGCTTATGGTGACTGCGCTATCAGCAAAGGCAAACAATTCCGTTTTGTTGTTATAATATTTTTGCCCGCTTTCATCCTTCAATGCAAATACATGATAAGTGCCGCCGGCAAGATTATTAAATTTAAAATTTCCTTTCGCATCCAGTCTTGCTATATACCGCGGCTTG